>JAYVQD010000466.1:0-4370 GCA_043777275.1 Nitrosomonadales bacterium | reverse complement strand
TTCACTTAAGCCCTTTGCCCGTTCGCCCTGAGCCTGTCGAAGGGCATTTGTGGTTCGACAAGCTCACCACGAACGGCTAAGTGAACAGCATTGGGCCGGGAGTTGACCTGCGAATGCGCTAATGATTCTGCGGTTCCCCCAAGTTGCGCTGTACGCCTGTCACCTGCGAATCGTCGCGATGAAACAGATATCGGGTGGTGTCCGGCAACCAGGCGCGAAATTCGTTGAGACCTATCGCGGTGTGGTCGGGAATCAGATTCAAGGCATGCTCGAACGATGCGCGCTCCTCCGCAGGCAGCTTTTTGCACCATGCGGCGAGCGTGATGTCGCCATTGCCGGTGAGCACGAGTTGCCGCACCAGCTTCGGCGCCAGGCGCGGCTGACCGGTGAACAAAGCCAGTTGACTCATGCAGATTTTGTACGAACTGGACGGCGCGTCGGATACAAACGTTTGCCGGTCGATGTCGGGCAGACTCGCCTTGAGCAGCCGGTAGGTGTTGACGAAACGCTTGAGCGCGCGGGGCTTGTCGCTGAGCAGCGGCGCCACACGATCCACGAATGCCGCCTCGTCGTGCGTGATGCGCAGCGGATCGGGCGTTTCTTCGGCTTTTTTGACGGTCGCTTGAAACCCGTCGGCCTGATTCCCATTATTCCCATTACCCTCTTGATTCTGGCTCGCGGACGACAGTAGGACATGCGCAGAAGGCGCGTTAGCTGAGGAACCCTTCGGCTCCGGCGTCGCTGTGGTTCCCAGCAGGGATTTCACCAGCGACGCGCGCTGGCGGCGTTCGATGGGTTGCATCCACATCGGAATCTGGAATATTTTCTCGAGATAGTCGCCCACGGTCACATGGGGGCTATCGCTATCGCTACCGCCGGCACTATCCCCGTCTTTATTGCTACCAAAAAGATGGGCATTTCGTTCACGCAAACACTGTTCGATCCATCGCGGATCGACCGCCACGACACAGACAAACAGCGGGAACGCCAGCAGCAGATGTACCGCTTCAAGTACCTTGATGACGGTATCGACCTTGCATCGATCCAGATCGTCGATATAAAGCACAATCCGATTCAGCAACGGCGCCGGTGTCTTGCAGGTGGGCGAGTTCCAATCCTCGTTTGCTTCTGCAATCAGGTTTGACAGGCGTTCGAAGTCTCGCCGCACCAGGGCCAAAAAGCTGAGTTGCTTGCTGTATTCGTCGGTGGCCGACCGCTCCTTGATAAATTCGTCCAGCAACAGTGCGCTGGAGAGTTTTTTGAGTTGCGCTTCGGCCTCTCGCACTTTTGCTTCGGCGGCTGTGCGTTCCTGTACTTTCAGATCGAGATCCTTCGTACGTTCCGCGAGCGTTCGCGCCGCCAGGGCGACCGCCGCTTCGCGTTCTGCGAACGCAGTTTGTTGCGCATGGAGTTTGTCACGCAACACCTTGAGCTTCTCGTCCCAGGCTTTGCGGATATTTTCCGCCTCCGCGTTCAATTCTTTTTCCCGGGCCTGCCGCCGGAGCGCTTCTTCCTGCTCCAGTTCTTTCAGTGTCGTTTCGAATTGCGCCCGGCGTTCCCGCAGGAAGCCGATCACATGCGCCAGACCCGCAACGCCGGTCGTCAGGACACCAACGAGTGCCGCCCATACGTCCGTCAGCCGGTCCGTGAGCCACGCGATGAGCGGCGCCGCCAGACACAAAATCACGACGAACGCGCCGCGCAGTGAAAACAGGCGCATGAGGAAAGTGCGCCATCCGGCGAACTCGTGTACCAACACGTCCGCCGCCTTGCGAATATCGGCCACGACCGGTGCGCCTTCCATGGGTCGCAGCGCCACGGCAACCAGTGCCCCGGCATCGGGTGTGCTGGCGTCTGCCGCCAGCGCCTTGAGCGCGGTGTCGATCTGGGCGCGGGCTACGTCCGCCTGCGTTGTCGAGTCTTCCAGCGCTTTAGCCTTCACGTCCACATCCGCGCGCGCGGATGCCGCCTCGTGGGCAGTACGCGCCATTTCTTTGTGCGCGTCATTCACCTCGCGCTGACGCTTGTCGACCTCTGCCGCAGCGTTCTTCGCGCCGAGCGCCAGGCCGCTGATCTTCAGCAGTACTTCAGTGCGGCGTTCCTCCAACGCGGTGTCGTCCGTTCCTGGCAGCACGCGCAGATTGCGGAACAGGTGATCGACGAGGCTCGCGACGAGGTTTCCTTCGTTGTAGTGCCAGGCGTTGAACTCGACTTGAGCCACCTGCCCGTAATACAGCGGCGCATCGTCTACGGTGGCGAGCCCGCTTTCGCGTTTTGCCACCCACGCACTGACACGGCGCTGTTCGCGCGCAGCGAGGCCCCAGATGCGTTTGCGCAGATGACGCATAAAGAACGATTTGCCGGAGCCCCACGGACCGAACACGCCGATCGACAGCGGCGTGTCGGTGCGGGTTGACGCCATGAGCAGGGCCAGCGCATCGACCGTGCGATCGATCCCAAGAAGATCTTTTTCGGTATAGACGTCCGCGCTGAACGACGTCAGCGGCACCGGCGAGGCGCGGTCAGCGTAGCTGCGCCAGTACCATTTCTCGGCCGGAAACGATTTTGCCATCTGCGCACCAAGAGCGCGGCACCACGCCAGGCGGTCGATACCGAGCTCATTAAAGTCCTGCACGTGCCAGCCGGGCAGAATCGGATACGCCGCCGCGAGGTGGCGAATGTCCAGCATGGGGCTATTCTCAAGCGCCGCCGCTATCGATTGCGCTTCCTCGATCGCCCGGCGTGCCGAGACCGAGGCGGAAAGCTCGCGCGGCATGGCGTGGCCATCTATGGCACGCAACTTCGACTCGTTAGAGGAACGTGACCGCCGCTCCGCTATTTTTTGCAACGTCGCTCCCTGTCGCTCAAGCTCCGATTTTATCCACGCCGAGGCGTCGTCGGAGCCGGTGATCATGCCGACTAACAGCGATGTGAACGAAAGGGCTGTGGCGTCGCTGCTATTAGCGACGGCAGCCCTGGCGAACACGCCGGCAAGGTCTGCGCTGATCGATAACTCGATTCGTTTGGGCGGCGAGAGCCGTTACGGTTCCCTCGCGATCATAGGTTACCGTGACAGCGCTGGGCATGGTGCCCTGCGTTTTGTCCATTTTGTCCATCTTGTCCATATGGCCTCCCAAGTACGGCAAAGGGTGCTAAACGGATACTAACTTGGTCAGATACTATATTCCCTCGATGCGCCCGTGGCATCCACCCGCAGCGCCTGCGTAATGGTAGCGCGCGTTAGCGTCGGTGCGAAGAGTTCGATGAAATCATAACAATACGATCGTAATGCCACGCCACGCCGAATCGCCAGCCGTGTAACGTTACTGGCAAACAAGTGCGCGGCGTCAATCGCGCGCAGATCGCTGTCGGTTCTTTCATCGAACGCCATGGCGGCGATGATGCCGATGCCCAACCCTTCGCGCACATAGGTTTTGATGATGTCGGAGTCGAGCGCGGTTAACACGATGTCGGGTTTGACACCGGCGCGGGCAAACGCTTCGTCGATGTGTGGGCGGCCGGTGAAGATCACTTCGTAGGTCACGATCGGATAACGCGCCAGATCTTGCAGGGTGGGCCGTGTCGCCTGGGCCAGGGGGTGATCTGCAGGCACCACCACCACGTGACTCCACGTGTAGCATGGAAAACTCAGCAGGTCGGTGGCGCGCGCGAGGGATTCGGTGGCGATGCCGATGTCGGCTTCGCCGCTGCGCACGGCATCGACTATGCGCTGCGGCTCGGCTTGATGAAACGCCAGTTTCACATGCGGAAATTTTTTGCGGAACTGTGCCACCACCCGCGGCAATGCGTAACGCGCCTGCGTGTGCGTGGTGGCGACCACCAGTTCGCCGGCATCGCGGCTGCGAAAGTCGGCGGCGGCAGTGCGCAGGTTGGTCTGCTCTTGTAACAGGCGCTCGACGATCACCGCGATCTCGCGCCCGGCAGTGGTGTGCCCGATCAGCCGCTTGCCGCGCCGGGTAAAAATTTCCACGCCAAGCTCTTGTTCCAATTCGCGAATTTGGCGGCTGATCGCGGGTTGGGTGGTGTGCAGCGCTTGCGCCACCAGGGTCAAATTGAAGCTCCGATGCGAGGTTTCGCGCACCGCTCTGAGTTGTTGAAGATTCATATAGTTTAAAAACGTATAAACAAGTTCATAAATAGTCGTTTACATCATATAAGGCATCAGCGATCATCGCAACCCGGCCTGAGTCATGGTGACACGGCGATCTGATAATTTAAATATTGTTTAAAAACAAATACTTATGTATAGATACGACGATATAGACCAGCGCATCGTGGCAGAACGCGTAGAACAGTTTCGCGACCAGACACGGCGTTTTCTCGCCGGGCAATTGCCCGAAGACGACTTT
>JAYVQD010000465.1:0-4377 GCA_043777275.1 Nitrosomonadales bacterium | reverse complement strand
CGCGCTCGGTGCTGGTATCGGGAAACGTCACGAGCTGCGGCTGCGGATGCACATACGGATTTGCCGGATCAAAAAAGCAGGTGCGCAGCGTCCAGGTGGTCAAGTGCTGCACGTCGCCGACCTCCATCCAGCCTTTGGATCCCAGCACTTGCAGGCGCCACGTTTCGGCGGTGGCGATCACGGTGCTGAGATACGCCGTGGCATTGCTCTTGAATTTGAACAGCATCGACGTCGTGTCGTCGGTACCGTAGTCGAGCGCAAGGCGCGCGCTTTGCGCATGCACGGTGTCGATCCTGCCGGCGAGATACAGCATGGCATCGACCACATGCACGCCGCGTCCGGTCATGCCGCCGGCAGGGCCTTCGTCGCGATTCTGCCGCCAGTGTTCGCGGCCCACGCGATACACACTGGGGCCGTTGAAATTGCCCTCCATGTGCAGCAGCGTGCCCAGACGGCCATCGGCAATCGCGCGCTTCATCTCTTGAAGCGCGGGCTGGAAACGCCAGTTGTAACCAACCGCGAGCGTTACCTTGGCTTCAAAGCAGGCGCGCAGCGCGGCTTTGGCGCTCTCGGTGGTCAGGGTGAATGGCTTTTCGGTGAACACCGGCTTGCCGGCCTTGGCGCAGGCGATGATCTGCTCCGCGTGTGCGGTGTGCGGCGTGGCGAGAATAATCGCGTCGATCTTCGGATCGGCCAGCGCCTGGTCGAGACTATCGACCAGTGGAAAACCTTGCGCAGCCGCGTACTCTCGCGCGTTTTCCGGATGCCGCAGCACGCCTAAGGTGACGCGAATTTTGTCGCTCTTGCCCTGAATGCTGTTGACGAGATTTTGTCCCCACCGGCCGAGACCGACTATGGCTGCGTTAAGCATGATTACTTTGTAAGTATTTGTTTTTAAACAATTATTTACTCGGCTACAGCGCCCGACCACGGCGACATCACGTCACCCACACCAAAGTGTTCGCCGTCCGCCGTTTGAACCACGCTGCTGGGGCAGGCAAAGTTGGTGGGATACACCGCGAGTTCGGTCAAGGTAACCGGAAACGCGGACTGTAATTTTTGCAGGATCGCATCCGGCATGCGCGGATCAACGCCGACCGTATCTCCGCCGCTGGCATCAATGCGCGGATGATGAAACGCATCGTCAAGACTCATGCCGTGATCGATGATGAATGAGGTGAGTTGCAGCACCGCCGGAAAAATTTTTCGTCCGCCCGATGCGCCCACCGCGAACCACGCCTTGCCGTCCTTGTGCGCGATCACCGGGCACATATTGGTCAGCGCGCGTTTGTTGGGGCCGAGCGAATTCGGCGTGCCGGGGCGCGGGTCAAACCACATGATGCCGTTGTTCATCAGGATGCCGGTTTCCGGCAGCACGACTTTGGAGCCGAACACCGACAGCAGCGTTTGCGTGTGCGCCACCATATTGCCTTCGCTATCCACCACGTTAAAGTGCGTGGTGCAGGCTGGATCGCGTTGGTCGCCTTGTTCGGTGATGTCACCCATGGTGGAGAGGCGCACGGCGAACGCTTCGCGCAGCACCTTGGCGTAGGCAAGAAAGGCATCGGCGTCCGGCTTGTCCCGACTAAACGTGTGGCCGCGCAAATTATCCAGCGTGTGCAACATCGACGGCCCGGCGGTGAGGTTGGGCGCGAGCGCCAGTTGCGCGCCGTGATACTCGGTATTGATCGGATCGACGATGCGCGCGTGATAGCGCTTCAAATCGTCGGCGGAAAGAATGCCGCCCATCGCCTTAATGTCGCGTGCGATGCTCTGCGCGATGTCGCCCTCGTAATAATCGCGCGGGCCGGCGTCGGCAAGACGGCGCAGGGTTTTGGCGAGCCCTTTGAGTTGCAGGCGTTCCAGATTTGCACCGGCGGGCGTGACAGGCGGAAATCCACCGGGCAGATACACGTTGGCGGAGCTGGGATACTGCGACAATTCTTTCGCGGTGATCGCGATTTTCAGCGTGAGATACCAATCGACTGCCATGCCTTGTTCGGCGAGCGCGATGGCGGGTTGAATCACTTCACGAAATTTGAGTTTGCCGAATTTCTCCAGTGCCAGCGACAGGCCCGCGATATGGCCGGGCACGGCGATGGAATTCGGGCCATGCACATTGCGGTCGTCTTTCACCGTCGGCCAGGTGAACAGGTCACTGGTAAATCCGCCCACCAGCGGAAAATCCGCCGGGTTCAACGCGCCCGGCGAGACCGGCCCGAAATCCACCACCTGCACGCGTTTTTCTTTCGCCAGATACACCAGCATAAAGCCTACGCCGCCCAGGCCGCTGTTCCACGGCTCCACAGCGGCGAGCGCCAGACCCGTGGCAACGGCCGCATCGACCGCATTGCCGCCGGCCTTGAGGATTTTGATGCCGGCTTCACCGGCAATGCGATTCTGCGTGGCGACAATGCCGCCGCGTGAGCGTGCAATAGGTTTGCGCACATTCCAGTTCTGGATGAGGTGTTCCATGTGTGTGTTCGGAGTTCGGAGTCGGGAGTTGAGAGTGCCTCGGTAGCGTGCGATCATAGCAAAGTCGCCAGTAGTTTACTCTAAACTCCAAACGCTTAACTCCCAACGGCAACATGCACATTGTCTGCCTTACCTTCGACTTCGACGGCCTCTCCGGGTTTATCTCGCGCGGGCAGGTGGGGCCTTCGTGGATTTCGCGCGGTGAGTTCGGGCCACGGGTGGGTGCGCCGCGTTTGATCGAGTTATTTCGCAAACACGAAATTCAGACTTCCTGGTATGTGCCGGGGCACACCATCGAAACTTTTCCCGACGCGGTAAAAAATGTTATCGATGCCGGACACGAACTCGCGCATCACGGCTGGACGCATCGTCCGCCCGCGAGCCTGAACGCCGAAGACGAAGAACGCGAACTCATGCGCGCCAACGAGGCGATCAAAAAAATCTCCGGCCGCTACGCGCGCGGCTATCGCTCGCCGTCGTGGGACTTGTCGCCGCATTCCGTGAAGCTGTTCTTGAAATACGGGTTTGCGTACGACAGCAGCATGATGGGTGACGACTACACGCCTTACTACGCTCGACAAGGCGACGTGATTGAACTGGAGCAACCGGCAAAACTCGGCGAGCAAAGCCCGCTGGTCGAAATGCCGATCCACTGGTCTACCGACGACTCGCCGCACTACGAATTCGTGCGTGCTGAAACGTCGCTGCGCCAAGGTTTGAAAAACGCGCATCACGTCGAACAAAACTGGGTGGATGATTTTCGTTACCTGCGCGAGACGGTAGAGTGGGGCGTGTTAACATATACCTGTCACCCGTTCATCAGCGGGCGCGGGCATCGCATGATGGTGTTGGAGCGCATGATCCAGCAGTTGAAAGACGAGGGCGCGGTGTTCATGCGCGTGGATGAAGCGGTGGACGAATTCAAGCGCAGGCAACCACCCCAGTAAAGGAGCCGCAATGAAACAGGTGATGCGATATTGGTTTGGCTTATGTGTGCTGACTGCCGCCGCATGGTGCCATGCGCAAGCGCCGTATCCCGCGCGCCCCATTACGTTGCTTGTGCCGTGGGCGCCCGGCGGCGGCACCGATATCGCGTTGCGTGCGCTGGCCGAAGGCGCCGGCAAACACTTGGGCCAGCGCATCGTGGTCGAAAATAAACCCGGCGCGGGCGGTGCGCTCGCGGCGCAGCACATGGCGGCGACCGCCAAGCCGGACGGCTACACGCTGGCGCAATTGCCGTTGGGTGTGTTTCGTCTGCCGCATATGGTGAAAACCAATTTTGATCCCCTCACTGATCTGACGTGGATACTGAACATTGCGGGCTATCAGTTCGGCACCAGCGTGCGCGCCGATGCGCCGTGGAAAACCTGGGACGAGTTAATCGCGTTCGTCAAAGCCAATCCCGACAAAATCAGCTATGGCAGTCCCGGCACCGGCACCAGCCTGCATCTGGTGATGGAAGATTTGTCGATACGGCTGGGGCTCAAGTGGCAACACGTGCCGTATAAAGGCAGCGCCGAATCCGCCGTCGCACTGCGCGGCGCGCATGTGCAGGTGCAGGCCGGTACGCCGGCGTGGGAGATGGTCGATGCAGGGCAGGTGCGTCCGCTGGTGATGTGGGGCAACGAGCGCAGCACGCGCGCACCTAATTTGCCCACCTTGAAAGAGCTATACGGCATCGTCGCCAATTCTCCCTGGGGCATCGGCGGGCCGAAAGGCATGGACCCAAAAGTGGTTAAAGTGCTGCACGACGCGTTCAAGCGCGCGGCGGAAGAACCTGCTTACCTGAAAATGCTGGAACGGCTCACCATGGAGCCGTATTACATGGCTGGTGACGAATACGCGAAATGGACACGCCGCGCCTACGACGAAGAAAAACGCGCGGTTGAGCGTTTAGGATTA
>JAYVQD010000464.1:0-4396 GCA_043777275.1 Nitrosomonadales bacterium | reverse complement strand
AAACCACGGACCCCATGAGCCACACCCCCGTCAGTCAAAAATGCTACGCTTCTTACCGACGGGTGTCATCCACAATTTCTATGGTAGACCCAATACTGTTCCAATACTGTTCTATTCTGTTCCTATTCGGGAGTTCAGGACTGGCCGCGCGCGGTTCGGCGCCGCCGCCCAGTCGCGATGGTGCTGATAGTGCTGATTATGCTGATTGCGCTGCTGCGGATCGAACACATCCGTGGCCGCACTGCCGGCATACACGGGATACGATGTTGCTCGCGCCGGCGTATCAGGATCAAGATTATCCGCCAGTGTGAATCCTCCCACGGCATGCATTAGCGCGGCGGCTTGTTGTTCCATGGATGCAGCGGACGCCTCGCCCACCATTGAAGCGTTTTGCTGTGTTACCGTCTCCAGTTGCTGCACTACAGAGCTTACTTGCGCGATACTTTGCGCCTGTTCCTGTGACGCCATTGAAATTTCACCGATCAAGGTGCTGACACGCGTCACTGATTCCACGATTTCCACCATGGTTGCGCCGGCGGCCGCGACTTGCCGCGACCCTGCCTCGACCTGGCCCAATGAATCCGCGATCAACTGCCGGATTTGCTTCGAGGCTTCCGCCGACTTGCCGGCAAGGTTTCTGACCTCGGAGGCCACAACCGCAAAACCGCGGCCCTGTTCCCCGGCGCGTGCGGCCTCCACTGCGGCGTTGAGGGCAAGTATATTGGTCTGAAACGCAATGGAGTCGATTACGCCAATGATGTCGCCTATTTTTCTGGATGACTCTGAAATGCCATCCATTGTTTTAACCACTACGTTCACCGCAGTACCGCCTCGTGCGGCAACTTCGGTAGCGCCGCGCGAAAGTTGACTGGCCTTGCGAGCACTCTCCGCGTTCTGTGTCACGGTTGCGGTCATTTCCTCCATGGAGGCGGCGGTTTCTTCCAGGGACGCCGCCTGCTGCGTTGTGCGCGTGGACAAATCTTCGTGCCCGAGCGCGATTTCACTCGACGCCGTCTGCATATGACTGGCGATACCGTGGATCCGGGTCACCAAGCCATTGAGTTGCACAACCGCGGATCTAAACTCCTGACTGATAACGACTGTTTCACTACTGGCGCGGCAATCCAGATCCACCGCCAGGTCGCCGCCCGCAAGCCGACGCATCGACGTAACGACTTGCCCGAATCCGTTCTTCAAGCGAAGGTAGAACCCAATCAGGAATGCGGTAATTAAAATACCACCCGCCACCAGGCCCACCATCGCCAATACCTGCCGCCGTGCCGTTGCGGATGCACGTTCCTCGTACACGGACTCCGCTTCCTTTATTGCCTGCGGCAGCAAGAGTTCCAGCGGCTTGACCAGGGCGATATGAACGGCGGGCCACTCGTCCTCCAGCAACACCGCCAGTTTCTTTCTGTCGTTCTCGGCATAAGCCAACTCCAACGCAGAGGCGAAATCGTTAAATTTGCTCCATCCTTTGTTGATCTGCGCCACCAGTTCAACGTGCGCGCTGGCAGACGCATTCGAAGCGGCCAGGTATTTTTTCCACGCTGCGGGTGCGCTTTCGCGCACCTCTTTCAGATGGTTACGGCTACCCGGAATTGGAATCTGCTCCAGCAAAACACCGGCAAGGCGAAATCGCGTCTCCTTGAGTTGCCGGTCAACATCCTGCAATGCAAGCATGGGCAGAAAACCGCGCTCATACACATCACGCAATGCCGCAGAATCACTGCGTGACCCCGTCACCACCAATGCACTAAGTCCGGCCATCAGCGCGAAACACGCGGCGGCCAGAATCAGCAACTGTGCACGGATTGAAAAGACTCGCATTGCGGTACCCTTTGTGCGCAAGCGCGTTAGCTCAGTAAATTTTGCGGCAGACCGTTATTCGACAGGCAACTTCTTCGCACGCCATTCCGGCAACCCGCCGCGGAACCAATGCACCTGTTTATGTCCGCCATCCACGGCCAGCTTGGACGCCTTGTAGCTCTTCCAGCAATCACCGGCATTGCAGTAAAAAATAACGGCTGCTGCCTTGTCCGCCGGCAACCTGGAAAGATCGAAGGAATCCTGAGTCCGGTCGAAACTCACGCTCTTTGCACTTTTCTCGCGATAAGGCAGGCTCCGCGCGCCCTTGATGTGCGACTCTGCATACTCCGCCGCCACGCGCACATCATAAACAAGCACACCTGATTTCATCATTTGCTGCACTTTGGCCGCATCGACCACCGATACGCCTGCAAGCGTATTAGGCGTCTCTTGCGCGTTCGACACCATTGATGCCGCCGCTAAAACCAAAGCCACTATCAGTCCACCTGCATTTTTGCGCGTTACCGCCATGATCTTCTCCTGTTATCGAAAAATCAGCCTGGCCTTTCGTTCTGCCATTGACCGAGACTACGAGCGCACTATCGGCGGCCTTGCGCGCGTTCACTGTGATCCAGTTCACGACTCAGCTTGATTTTACAAATCGTTTACAAGCTTCTGAAAGAGACAAAATCATTGTCGAATCCAGTTGATCTCGCGCGCCGTAGCCGCGCCGATCATCGTTTCACCCAGACTCTGCGGTGGGTATAGGAATTTTTAACACCATTTTTCAGCAGTCGGCAATCTATCCCGCAGCGGGCGAACCGTCAATCGCGTAAATTTTCGACGAGCCCTGCCGCTTCCTCGCAAAATCTTCCCGCGAGAAGCATTCCGCATCGGCTAATTTGCGACCCATCGACGCCTCTACACGAGCACATGCCGAGCCAAGCCATCAGCGCTGGCAAAAACCAGTCTGAATCCGCGTATCAAGCCGCCTGAAACAGATCAACCCGCCGCACCGGCGTGCGCGGCGGCGGCTGCGCGCACAGCCCCAGATGAGTGAGAATGCGCTCGATCACGGCTGGCTCTTCGATCACCGCAATGATCTTCAGTTTGCCGCCACACACACAACGCTCAATGTCAATGTCGTACACGCGCTTCAACAAGCGCGCCCAACTCATGCGCACCGGCGCGCTGTGCGCGTGAACGTGCTTGCAATCACCTGCGCCTGCGGTTGTTGCTTGCGCTGGCGCTGGCACCACCTTTGAGCGCAATTTCGCATTCGGCGCCAGCACCCCATGAAAGCGTATGAGATGCAAGCGCGGGCGCGGCACCAGTGCGGCGAGCCGCTGCATGAACTCCAGCGGCGACATCACGATGTGCGTCGTGCCATTGCGGTACGGTGTTTTGAGTTTGAGCACGACCTGCCCCACGCGGTTCACACTCAACCTTTCGTTGGCAATGGCCGGGCGCGTGACGTAGCGGGCGAGTTGTTCAAGCTCACTGCGTTGATCGGCATCACAACGCACCCCGGCGTGCAGGCTGAATCCGTGGGCGTTGGCGCACAGTGGTTGGGTGATTGGCGCCGCGCGGCGGGGAGCGTATTGCAGGCTCAGCACTTTGCGCCCTGCGCGCGGCCCCATCGCAATGCGGTAGGTGCTGGAGGCTGCTTGCAGCGGTGTGAGTGCGTTGTCAGGGTCGATGTCGTCAGTGCGTCCCAGATAGGTTACCCCTTCCTCCTCGATGAGATAACCGAGGCGAGTCAGTAATTTCATGATTCTTTTGATTATTTTGTCGAGCAGCGCTGGTAACTGTTGGTGCGTTGGAGCGGGCGCCTAGTGAAACACGGGCGCGCCTTCACCGCGGGTGTAATAGACGCCATCGAGCACCAGTGCGTGCAGGTGGATGTTCAGATTGGCGGCGGAGCCAAAGCGCTGGATGAGCGTGATCGCGCCGGTCGCGGCTTCGCTGCGTTTGATGTCTGTTTGTTTGATGAGAAAAGTGGTGATGACACGATGAATTATCTGCAACACCGGCGTCAGCAGTTCGGGATGCACGGCCAATAGGCTGCGCAACGGTATCGGGAACGACAGCACCCACTGCCGCACCGGCACGCGCGGGATGACGCACTCCACCAGATACGCGGCAGTCTCAGCCATGCGCCGCGTGCCGCACGAGGGGCAGATGCCGCGCAGTTTGCAGCTAAAGGCGACCAGCAACTCGCGCGCGCAACCCTCGCAGCGCAAGCGCATGAATCCGTGCGCGAGTACTCCGCATGCGAGATAGGCCTCGAATTCGTCTTTGACGAACTGAGGCAAGTCCGCTACTTCGGCTGCGAACGTCTCATAGTGCTGCTGCACCAGCCGATACAGTGGTGTTTGTTCGGGGCGGCGGCGCTCGTAGCGGGACGGCTGTGCGGTCGGTGCGCGCAGGAGCGCGGGACGCATGAAGGGATTGGAGAAAGGTTTAAAAAGCTGTAATTATATACGGCGTATCCCTTTAGCTCCACAGCGATTCATTTTTTGGATTTTCTTGAAGCCGCGATTATTTTTTCATAAATCACAGGCTTCGTCATGACGGCCTGCTGGAG
>JAYVQD010000463.1:0-4402 GCA_043777275.1 Nitrosomonadales bacterium | reverse complement strand
GGCACGCAGTGGGACGGCCTCGGCCACATCATGTATGAGAATACGATGTGGAACGGCTACGACTGCCGCAATGTGTCGAGTGCGGGTGCCGCCAAGGCCGGCATCGAGAAGACTATCGAAAAAATGGTCGGCCGCGGCGTGCTGCTCGATGTGGCGCGCGCGATGGGAAAAAAATATCTGCCGGATGGATTCGCCATCACCAATGAAATTCTCGATTACACCGAAAAGAAACAAGGCGTCAAAGTCGGCCGCGGCGATTATCTGCTGGTGCATACCGGCCACGTGCAGCGCTGCCTGGATAGCAAAAGCTGGGATGGCTACTCCGGCGGCGATGCGCCGGGCTTTGCGTTTGAAACCGTGTCGTGGATACACAAAAAAGAAATCGCGGGTGTCGCAACCGACACCTGGGGCGCGGAAGTGCGTCCAAACCAGACCGAAGACACCAACCAGCCGTGGCACTGGATTACCATTCCGATCATGGGGCTGACGGTCGGTGAGATTTTCAACCTGACCGAGTTGGCGAAGGATTGCGCGGCTGACAAGCGCTACGAATTCCTTTTTGTCGCGCCGGCGTTACCGATCACCGGCGCGGTGGGTTCGCCGGTGAATCCGCTAGCCATCAAATAAAGCCTTTTTTAACCACGGATGAACACAGATAAACACAGATAAACACAGATCAACCCCTCCACCGTCGTTCCCGCGCAGGCGGGAACCCATAACACAGTGCCACTTGAGACGCCTTATGGATACCCGCCTTCGCGGGTATGACGTGTTGGGTTTTCATCTGTGTTTATCTGTGTTCATCTGTGGTTACATTCTTTTTTGAATTGAGGGCTTTATGAACTACAAAAAATCCGAATCCAAAGAAGCTTCTCGCGCGCAATTCAAGGGCGTGTGGGCAGCCATCACCACACCGTTCACCGCCGATTACAAAGTCGATGAAACAGGCTTGCGCCACAACATGCGCTATTTCACCGACGGGTTGAAGATCGACGGCATTTTCTGCACCGGTACCATGGGCGAGTTCTGGTCGATGACCACGCAAGAGCGCAACCGCGTGGTGGAAATCGTGGTCGAAGAAGCGCGCGGCAAGTGCAAGGTGATCGCGCACACGGGGCACCATTCGCCGAATGAAACCATTGATCTCACGCTGCACGCGCAGCGCGTGGGCGCGGATTTTGCGATTGTCATCAACCCCTACTACCCGGTGGTGGGCGAAGACCGTATTTATGAATGGTTCGAGTATGTGGCGACGCGAGTGGATATCGGGTTGTGGATGTTTGATACGCCGTTCTCGGGGGTGTCGCTGTCGCCGGAACTGACCGCGCGCATTGCGACGATTGACAACATCTGCGGCCTGAAATGTTCGCGCCCGCTGGATCATTACGCCCAGGTGCAAAAGCTCGTCGGTGACAGCGTCGTGATGAGTCATCCAGGTGAAAGTCTGTGGCTGAAGCTGATGCGTGATTACGGCGCGAGGGTGCATATGTCATCCGCCGCGCCGTTTTTGGTGCAAACGCCCGCTGCGCCCGGTATGCGCGATTACACCGCGCTGGGGTTGAACGGAAAATTCGCCGAGGCAGAGAAGATTTTTCATGCGATGGAACCCGCGCGCGCAGTGCATGAGAAATGGATGCGTGATCCGTGGTTGAAGAATGAAATTATTCCCATCGCCAACTTGAAGGCCTGGTGTGAAATGATCGGACTGGCGGGTGGGCCGGTGCGGCCGCCGCTGCGGCAGATTACGGATGCAGAGCGGGCGGAGATGCGCGGAGATTTGGAGCGGGTGGGGTTGTTGGGAAAAGTTAAAGCAGTGCGCGCGGCGTGATCAGTCAATTGTGCAGGGTGCGCGCCGCGCACCGTTCACCCTCATTTTCGCGTGCGCGGTGCGCACCCTACATTCTTGGCGCTTTGGTTGCCGCCTGTTCGTTGCACTTGGCCTACGCGCAATCCTACCCTGCCAAACCCATCCGCTTCATCGTGCCGTGGACGCCGGGTAGCGGCACTGACCTCATGTCGCGCATGCTGGCGCAGCGCTTGAATGAGCCGCTGGGGCAGCAAGTCGTAGTCGATAACCGCGGCGGCGCGGGGGCGATTATCGGCACCGAGGCGGCGGCGAAATCGCTGCCTGATGGCTACACTATTTACGTGGGCGGATCGGTGTCGATGGCGATCAGCCCGGCGCTCTACCAGAAAGTGGCTTACGATCCGTTGAAGGATTTCGCGCCGGTGTGCCTGATGACGAAATTTTTTAACGCGGTGGCGCTGCACCCTTCGGTGCCGGCGAAATCGATCAGGGAACTGATTGCGTTGTCGAAAGCGAAGCCGGGCGAGTTGACTTTTGCTTCGGCGGGCAGCGGCTCCACCTCACATCTGTCGGGTGAGCTGTTCATGACCATGACTGGCGTGAAGTGGGTGCATGTGCCGTATAAAGGTGGCGGGCAGTCAGTCACTGGCGTGCTGTCGGGCGAGGCGCATATGATGCTGGCGCCGATTTCCACCGTGGTGCAGCATGGCAAAACCGGGCGCATGCGGGTGATGGCGGTGACAAGCGCGAAGCGTGTGGCCACATTGCCGGACATTCCGACGGTGAGCGAAGCCGGCGTGCCGGGGTTTGAATACGGCGGCTGGCAAGGCATACTGGTTCCGGCGGGTGTGTCGCCGGAAATCATTGCGCGTTTGAACGGCGCGATACTCAAGGCGATACACACGCTGGAATTCAAAGACTATTTGCAGCAGGAAGGCTCTGAGCTGGTGGGCAGCACGCCGGAGGCTTTCGGCGCTTTCCTGCGTGACGAGGTGGTGAAGCACGCGAAAATCGTGCGCGCGGCTGGGATCAAGCCGCAATAATTGGATGAGGCGGCGGTGTCTCAAGGGACGCTGTGTTATGGGTTCCCGTCCCCGACTAAAGCATTCGAGGACAGGCTCTGCGCGGGAACGACGGTGTTGGTTCATGATCTGCTCGATTCAAGAGAGGATGTAGCACATGACGCTCAATGTTTTGCCCTTGCTGTGCGCCATTGCGGGTATCGCCGCAGCCGGAAGCGCCGCACACGCGCAAACCGCTTCGACAAGCTCAGGACAGGTTTATCCAGCCAAACCCGTGCGCATCGTCGTGCCCTACGCGGCGGGCGGGCCTTACGACGACATCGTGCGTACGCTGGGCCAGCGCCTCACTGAAATCTGGGGGCAGGCGGTGATCGTCGAAAATCGCGGCGGCGCGGGCGGCAACATTGGCGCTGACGTGGTGGCGAAGGCTGCGCCCGATGGCTACACCTTGCTGCTCGGCAATGCCGGGCCGATTACGGTCAACCCGACGCTGTTCAAAAAATTGCCGTACGATCCGCAGCGCGATCTCGCGCCGGTATCAATGGTCAACGCCAGCCGCATGGTGCTGTCCGTGCATCCGTCGCTGCCGGCGAAAAACGTGAAGGAGTTGGTTGCGCTCGCGCATGCGCGTCCGGGGCAATTGAATTTCGCATCGTCGGGCATGGGTAACCTGCAACATCTGGGCATGGAGTTGTTACGCATCCAGGCCGGTGTCACGATGAACCACGTGCCGTATAAAGGCGCGGCCCCCGCATTTGTCGATTTGATTTCCGGTCAGGTCGATCTGATGTTCGCGAACATCGTCGGCACCATGCCGCATTTGCGCACCCGTCGCGTGCGCGCGGTCGCGGTGTCGTCGGCGGCGCGTTCGCCGCTGTTGCCCGAGGTGCCGAGCGTGGCTGAGACCTACCAGGGTTTTGATATTCCCACCTGGAGCGGCATCTTTGCGCCCGCGGGAACCTCACGTGACATCATCGCCAAACTCAACGGTGATCTGAATAAAGTATTGCAGCGTGCGGACGTGAAAGAACGCTTCGCGAATCAGGGTTCGGAAGCCACGCCCAGCACGCCGGAAGCGCTGGCCGATCACGTACGCAAAGAAACCGTGATGTACGCGAATGTGATCAAGGTGGCGAAAATCGCCGCTGAGTGATGCTTAAAAAATGTTAATTAAAACAAATACTTATGAGAGGTTCATCATGGTTGCTTGCTGGCAGATGGCGGTGCTGGGAATGGCGGTGTGTTGCACACCCGTGTTCGCGCAAACGGATGCCGCAGCGTATCCGTCGCGCCCGATACGTATCGTGGTGCCGCAATCGCCGGGCGCATCGACCGACCTCACCGCGCGGTTGATCGCGGCACGGCTGACCGAGATTTTCAAGCAGACGGTGATAGTCGATAACCGTCCCGGCGCGGGCACCATCAGCGGCACGGAAATCGTAACCAAGGCTGCGCCCGATGGGCATACCTTGCTGGTGGTGGCCTCATCGCTCACCATCAGTCCGTCGCTGTATACCAAACTGCCGTACGACCCGGTGCGCGATTTCACGCCGGTGACGCAGTTGTCGAAGTT
>JAYVQD010000462.1:0-4409 GCA_043777275.1 Nitrosomonadales bacterium | reverse complement strand
GCTGTTCACTTAAGCCCTTTGCCCGTTCGCCCTGAGCCTGTCGAAGGGCATTTGTGGTTCGACAAGCTCACCACGAACGGCTAAGTGAACAGCATTGGGGCAAGTCGTGCATTTGAGCATTGTTGCATTCTGGCCTGCAGGGGACGGAGCTTTTTATTGTCATGGGAAGCGATATACAGTTAAGACAACCTTCGAACGGTGTGCCTGATAGCGGACAGTAGCCTACGTCAACTACGGGTCGGGAGTACGTATACGTCGTAATGGAAAGCTGCCATTCGACCTGAATTCGTGTGCAATGGCCGGTGACGGAACTTCACCGGTCGCCTATGTTGCATAGAGGCAACGGCAGCACTGGCCGACTACCGGACGCCGATGGTAGTCGCGACGAATGTCTCTTCAGGGCTGGCTCCACCAGCCCGTCTCACTCCAGCCGTATCCCCTGATCCTTGATCAGCTTGTCCCACACCGTGAAATCTTTTTTGAGAAACGCCGCGAGGCTGTCCGGCGTGCTCACGGGGGCGTCGATGCTGGTGCTGGCGTAACGCTCTTTCACTTCGCGCGACTCCAGCGCTTTGGTGACGTCGCCCGCGAGTCTTTCGATGATCGCGCGCGGCGTGCCGGCGGGCGCGAACAGCGCGACCCACACATACACGTCAAAGCCGGGATAGCCGGATTCGGCCACGCTCGGCACGTTGGGTAATCCGAGCCAGCGTTTTTCGCTGGTGACGGCGATGGCGCGCAGTTTGCCGGAATCGATGTGCGGCTTGGAGACGATGGGTGCGGTAAAACTCAACATGATGTGGCCGCCGATCTGATCCACCATCAGCGGCCCGGCGCCTTTGTAGGCGACATGCACAATGCTGGAGCCGGTGCGCGATTTGAAGAGTTCACCCGCCAGATGCGAACCGGTGCCGGGGCCGGGCGAGCCGTAGATGAGTTGTCCGGGCTGCGCCTTGGCGAGTGCGACCAGTTCCTTCACGCTGCGCGCGGGCAACTGCGGATGCGACACCACCATATTGGGCGAAGTCGCGGTCATCGATATCGGAATGAAGTCGCGAAACGGATCGTACGGCAGCTTGCGGTAGAGGCTGGCGTTGACCGTCAGCGAATTGTTGGCCATCAACAGCGTGTAGCCGTCGGGCGGCGCTTTGGAGGCGATCTCCGCGCCGACATTGCCGCCCGCGCCGGCGCGGTTGTCGATAATGAGGTTTTGTCCGAGCAGCGCGGGCAGACGGATATTCAGCGTGCGCGTGGCGATGTCGTTCGCGCCGCCGGGCGGAAACGGCACGATGATGCGGATGGGTTTGTTGGGGTAGGCCTGCCCTGAGCCTGTCGAAGTGGTTTGCGCGGCGATATTGCCGCAGGCGGCGATCAGGGTGGCTGCAAGTAACGGACTAAGGATGCGCTGGACGGGTTGCATGCGTGTTCCCGGTTGGTAGGGTTTGACCATCAATCTACTCGACTTTCGCTCCCGAAATCGTTATCGCCTTGTGCCATTTCGCGGTTTCGTCCTTCGCGAATTTCACGAATTCCGCCGGTGTTTGCGGCGTGGCGGCGACGCCGTTTTCGACAAAGCGCTGCTGTAAATCGGGAGTGGCGAGGGCTTTCATCATCGCGGCGTGGATCGTGCGCACATGCGCTTGCGACACGCCTTTGGGCACGGCATAGCCCTGCCACACGGTGACTTCAAAATCCGGCACGCCGGATTCCATGAGGGTGGGCACGTCGGGCACCTGCGGCGCGCGCTTGGCCGAGGTGACGGCCAGCGCGCGCAGGCGTCCGGCCTTGATGAAAGGCAGCGGCCCCGGCAGGTTAAAGAAAAACGCCTGGACCTGGCCGCTGATGGTATCGGTGTAACCCTGCGAGGCATTTTTGTACGGCACGTGGACGAGATCGATGCCCGTCACCGACTTGAAATACTCCATGGTGAGATGGGGCGATGCGCCTATGCCTGACGACGCGAACTTGAATTTGCCGGCATTGGCCTTGGCGAGTTTGATGAACTCGCTCACGTTGGCGGCGGGCAGCGATGGCGTCACGCACAGGATGTTGGGCATGGTGGCGTACAGCGAAATCAGCGTGAAGTCGGTCAGATGGTTGTAGGGCAGTTTTTTGTACAGGCCCGCGGTGATGGTCTGATTGATGCCGTACGTGAATAGCGTGTAGCCGTCGGTGGCGGCCTTGGACGCGATTTCAGTGCCGATGATGCCGCCCGCGCCCGGGCGGTTATCGATGACCAGGGGTTGTCCCCAGATTTCGGCGAAGCGTTGCGCGAAGATGCGCCCGATGATGTCGGTGGAGGCGCCCGCGCCGAACGGCAGGATCAGCCGTCCGGGCTTGGAGGGATAGTTATCGGCTGCATTTTTATCCGCTGCATTTCAACGCTGATAGCGGCGCAACTCAGCAGCAGCGTTATCGCAATCAGGCGAGTGCGGATGACGCGATACTGATGCATGGTTTCCCTCATAAATAATGTTTAAAAACAAATACTTACATTAAAACCTGCTGTCGTAGCGTGCAACCGTTAGCGCTTAACCGCCTTCGGCATCGCTGCTTTCCCCCGCGTGCTCTTCACGTCTTTCCAAAACGGACGCGCGACGTTGACGACATCACCGAGTGTTGCGTAGCCCGAGCCGGACAAACGGCATACCGGATCCAGCAGCTTGGGATCAATGCGACCGTCCTTCCACACACCCGGCGTGACGTGCGTATGCACGATGCGTCCCAAAATAATATTGGTGTTGTGATCGGTGATGATCTGTTTCACTTCGCACTCGATGTGCGCCTTGGCTTCGAGCACGCGAAACGGTTTTACTTTCGCCGACGGCGCTGCGGTAAGCCCGGCCCAGCCGAATTCACTTTCGTCGTGCGGGAAATCGGTGGAGGTGAAATTCATCTCCTCGATCACGTGCATGGTGACAATGTTGGCGACAAACTGCGGCACCTCGCGCAAATTGCGCAAACTGTCCTTGATGCCGGTCGACGCAAACGCGACGTAAGGCGGATCGTTGCCCATCATGTTGAAATACGAATACGGCGCGACGTTGCTCACCCCGGCAGCGGAGATGGTGGAAATCCAGCCGATCGGGCGCGGGATCACCAGCGCGGTCATCAGGTGATAAAAATCCTGCGCTTGCCAGTCACCGGGAGCGATTTCAATATCACGGTCCAGAGTCTTGGGCGGCGCGCTGTGTGATGCGGTCATGGTGATACCTTTCTATGGGTCAGCAAAAATAGTAGCACGAACTTAACCGGAAACGGGTGGCGGGTCGTGGTCACTTCGACACTATTGCGGCAGCCGGTTAAGGTGGCGTAGTCTTGGCGCAACAGGAAACCCATCCATGTCCTTCGTGCAGACGCCTCCCCAGCTTGGCAATCAGTATGATGCCGATCGTGTGCTGCGCTCGTATCTTGCACGCACGCTGCCGCCAGACGTGCTGAACGAGATTCAGCCGGCCCTCGCGCACATGGGTGAACTCGCGGGCGGCGAACTGTATCGATTTCAGTTGGCGGATCGCGCCAGTGAACCCGTGCATGTGCCGTGGGATGCGTGGGGTAACCGCATCGACCGCATCGATGTGTCGCCGCTGTGGCGCACGGCGGAACGCCTTGCCGCAGAGCAGGGTTTGGTCGCCATCGCGTACGCACGACAGCACGGCGAATTTTCGCGCGTGCATCAGTTTGCGCTGGCCTATCTGTTTGCGCCTTCGACCGACATCTACAGTTGCCCGCTCGCCATGACCGATGGCGCCGCCAAGTCGTTGGTGACATCGGGCAACCACGGGCTCATCGCGCGCGCCGTGCCGCACCTCACCAGCCGCGATCCGCGTTTGTTCTGGACCAGCGGCCAGTGGATGACCGAAGCCACCGGCGGCTCCGACGTGGGCTTGAGTGAAACCGTGGCGCGCAATGAAACCGGCGCCTGGCGGCTGTACGGCCGCAAGTGGTTCACCTCGGCCATCGCGTCGCAAATGGCGCTGACGCTGGCGCGCCCCGTGGGCAACCCGCCGGGCGGCAAAGGACTGGCGCTGTTTTATGTCGAGACCCGTGATGCGCAGGGACTGCCCAATCGTATCGTCGTCAATCGCCTTAAAGATAAACTCGGCACGCGCAAAGTGCCGACCGCTGAACTCGAACTCGACGGCACGCCGGCGCAGCTCGTCTACGGCGCCAGCGACGGCGTGCGCAACATTGCGCCCATGCTCAACATCACGCGCACCTGGAACGCGGTCACCGCCGCCTCGCTGATGCGTCGCGGCATGGCGCTGGCGCGCGACTACGCCACCCGGCGCGTTGCCTTCGGCGCCCGCTTGATCGACAAACCGTTGCATGCCGATACGCTGGCTGCGATGCAGGCGGAATGCGAAGGTGCGTTTCATCTGGCGTTTTTTGTGGTCGAATTGCTGGGC
>JAYVQD010000461.1:0-4415 GCA_043777275.1 Nitrosomonadales bacterium | reverse complement strand
TTTCGGGCGAAAGCATATTTCCCTATGAAACCTGAATGCCAAAACAATTTGGCGACACGAATTTTCAAGCATTTTCATAGGGGCTGAATAGAGACGTTCTTTGTTCATGGATGGAAAACGATAAATCAAAAACCGCGGCAAACGGCGCCGCCAAGGGAGCGCTATTACAACCTTTTGTTTTTATTGTGATTTTATGCCGCAAAACAACGGCGTTAGTAGGCCGCTGCGGCTGGCACATACAGGTGCATCATGCTACGCTGAATTTTTTCATTCAGGGAATGCTCATGCTTTGTCGAACCGTCGCCGCCTTCATACTTGCCTGCCTGTCGTTGTCTGCCATCGCTCAACAGTACCCCACCCGCCCCATCCGCATGTTGATTCCGTTCACCGCAGGCAGCGCCGCCGACATCATCGCGCGCGCGATGGAACCGGCGATGCGCGAGCGGCTGGGCCAAGCGTTAATCATGGACAATCGCGGCGGCGCGGGCGGCAATATCGCGGCAGAGATCACCGTGAAAAGCCCTGCCGACGGCTACACCTTGCTGATGGCCACCATCGGCACGCAGGCGATCAACGTCAGTCTGTATACCAACCTGTCGTATCACCCGCAGCGCGATTTCACCACCATCACGCTGGTGGGCGACAGTCCGAATGCGATGGTGGTTAACCCCAGCGTGCCGGTGAAATCGGTCAAGGATTTTATTGCGCTGGCAAAATCCAAACCCGGCGTGTTGAACTACGGCTCATCCGGCGCAGGCACCACCGTGCATCTGGCGGCGGAATTATTCAGCGTCATGACGGGAACAAAAATGGTGCATGTGCCGTTCAAGGGTGCGGCGGAATCATTGACCGCGCTGATCTCCGGCGAAACCGACTTGCAGTTCGCCAGTTTGTCGTCGGCGATACCGCTGATTAAATCAGGCCGCCTGCGCGCACTCGGCATCACCTCGCCGAAGCGCTCGCCGTCGATTCCTGAACTGGCGACGATTGCCGAGTTGGGGTTACCCGGCTACGAAGCCGTGGCGTGGTTCGGCATTGTCGGGCCCGCCAAGCTGCCGGCTAACATGGTGGCCACCATCCACAAAGCGGCGATCGATTCTCTGGGTCAGCAGGATGTGAAAACGCGGTTGTTCAACTCCGGCGTGGATATCCGCACCATGGGGCCGGATGAGTTCGCCAAGTACACCGAAACCGAAATTCAGAAATGGGCGAAGGTGGTGAAGGCGTCGGGCGCGCGCGCGGGTTAGTTAAACGCGCAAACGCTATTGGTGGACGGCGGAAGGCAGCTTTACGGCAACGGGCCGCGTGTATTAATAACTTAAAATAGTCAATAAAAACAAATAGTTACAGTATCTCACCTAATTGCTCGCCGTCATCCCCGCTGCCTTGACGATTTTCGCCGCCGTCGCCATCTCACTACGCAAAAACGCCGCGAATTCTTCCGGCAAGTTGCCCACCAAAATCGCACCCTGACTGGTCAATCGATCCTTGATGTCGGGCAGATTAAGAATGCGCACAATTTCTGCGTTGAGTTTCATCACGTTCGCGCGCGGCGTCGCTGACGGCACCAGCAGGCCATACCAGTTCGACATGGCGTAGCCCGGCACGCCCGCTTCGGCGATGGTGGGCACTTCGGGCAACGGGGCAAATCGTTTCGCGGTGGTCACGCCGAGCGCGCGCACTTTGCCGCTGCGCACGTATTGCGTGACCTGCAGTGCGTTCATGAAATAAATCGGTATCTGTCCCGCGAATAAATCAATCGCCGCCGGGCCTGCGCCTTTGTACGGGATGTGATTGATCTGCACGCCCGCCAGCAGCTTGAATAATTCCGTTGCAAGATGCGGCGGTGAGCCATTGCCGGAACTGCCGTAGTTGATTTCGCCGGGACGCGCTTTGAGAAAAGTGATGAACTCCTTCACCGTGCGCGGCGGAAACGACGGATGCAGCGACAGCACCAGCGGCCCTTCTGCGAGCAGGCTCACCGGCGTGAAATCTTTCGCGGTGTCGAACGGCAGCTTGGGATAGATGCTCGGATTCACCGCGAAACCGCTGGGCACGAACACCGCCGTATGACCATCCGGTGTGGATTTCGCCACGTAAGCGGCACCGATGCTGCCATTCGCGCCGCCGCGATTTTCAACCACCACCGGCACCGCCCACGCTTCGTTGAGTTTTTGCGCCAATGCACGCGCGAGGATGTCGGTACCGCCGCCGGGCGGGAATGGCACGACGATGCGTATCGGGCCGGAGGGATAGTTTTGTGCAAATGCAAACGCTGGCAGCAACGCCAGCGTTGTAAGCCACCGTGCGCGCATCAGGAAAACTTCACCACCTTCGGATCAAACTCCAGTCCCAGCCCCGGTTTGGTCGGCACGATCAATTCGCCGTTCACCGGCACCGGCACTTCTTTATAACAACGGAAGGTCCACGGCATGTATTCCACCGTCAAACCGTTCGGAATGCCGGCAATCAAATGCACCTGGATTTCAGGCACGAGATGGCTCACCACTGGCATGTTGAAGGCTTCGGCCATGCCGGCAATTTTGAGAAAGCCGGTGATGCCGCACGAACGCATGATGTCGATCATGACGATATCCACCGAGCGCGCTTCGAGCATGTGGCGGAACGGCACCGAGCCGTAGACATATTCGCCGCCGGCGACCGGGGTGTCGAGCGCGGCCGTCACGCGCGCCAACCCTGCGTAGTCGTCGGGCGCGGTCACGTCTTCGAGCCAATACAGATGATATTGCTCGATCTGTTTGCCGATGGAAATGGCCTGGCGCACGTCCCAGCGCTGGTTGATGTCGCACATCAGATCGATTTTGTCGCCGATGGCTTCGCGGATGCGGCGGATGCGCTCGACTTCGGTCGGCGGGTTGGTGATGCCCGGCAGCGCAAGCTGGGTTTTCATTTGCTTGAAGCCGCGTTCGACCAGCGTCGTGGCGGACTTCACCACCTGATCGAGCGTGAAGTGACGCATCAGTGCGCCGCTGGCATAGGTGGGAATGCGTTTGCGATGACCGCCCACCAACTCTGAAACCGATTTGCCCAGCGCCTTGCCGTTGATATCCCACAGCGCGATGTCGATGGCGGACGAGGCCAGCGTGAAAATGCCGCCGGGACCGGAAGACCCCGCCGCCGCGCGCAGTTTTTCGTGGATGGCTTCGATGCGCATCGGGTCTTCGCCGATGGTGAGCGCGCCCAGCGCATCCACCGCCGCGCGCAACGCAACCGTGAGGCCGGCGCCGAAAAACGTGAGGCCGATGCCTTCAATGCCTTGATCGGTTTGAATATTCAGCGCAACAAACTTGCGCAGCGTGCTGGATTCGTCCGGGCCATTCGCCAGCGGTTCATTGGCGGGCAGCTCCACAATCGCAGTCTGGATTTTGGTGATTTTCATGGGCGTCTCACGAGTGGTTGAATGAAAAGGTCTTCCGAATTTTACTCTCAAGCGCTGCCGGCGCGCATCACGCTTCGTAGCGCCACTCGCGCCAGCCGCCGAGCAGCGGAAAATACAGCCCCAGCCGTATCTCGCGATCATTACGTCCTTCGCGTAAGTCCCCTATGCGCATCAGCGCGCCATAGCGCTGCAACTGCGCGGCGTAACGCACGCGCTCGTTGTCGAGAAAGGCGTCGCGGTCCGCGCCTTCGTGTACGCTGGTTTTAAAATCGACAATCCAGCGCACGCCGTGTTCATCGATAAACGCGCGGTCGATAATCACATCGACGGTGTCGCCCGCGACGATGCCGGTCAGGCGCAGCTCCGCGCGCGCCTCGGTATGCGTGTCGAGCACCCATCGGCCACGGCTGTCATTCACGCTCGCACGCAGCGCCGTACCCACGCGTTCAACCGCATGATCCATTTCCGCGTCCGGCACGCCGAGCCGTTTCAGCTCGCGCTGGTAGGCGTCGCGCAGCGAACTGACGCGGACCTCATCCCAGGCGGCAATGCCCTCTTCGGCGATGCGTTGCAAAAAGCGGTGAACCACGGTGCCGATGTGTTTCGCCGTCTCGGAGGCCCACGAGAACTCGACTTGATCGTGGGCGCTCCCGTGCGCCGCCTCTTGCGCCGGCAACGCCCATTCAACCCGTGCGGGTGCGGGCGGCGGTATCCAGTCCAGCGGCAAACGGTGTATGCATGGGGGCGCAGGAGGGGCATCCAGCGGGGATGCCTGGGAATCCTGTGGCGCTTGCACGCCGACAAAATCACGCTCGACGGCAGGCCATAAACGCTTCAATAAAGAGCCCGCGCGCGGGCCGGGATTTTCCGCGGTGGCGTCTATCTGCCCCACCAGATGCAGCCGCGATTTCGCGCGCGTCGCCGCCACATAGAGCAAACGCGTGTCTTCGTGCTCGCCTTTTAATTTTTCCAGTGCATCGAGGTAACGGTAGATCGGATCATCGTCTTCACTCGG
>JAYVQD010000460.1:0-4421 GCA_043777275.1 Nitrosomonadales bacterium | reverse complement strand
GTGCGTCGGTTGTGCCCGGCGACGTGGTGACGGTGCAACTCGACACCATCATTCTGTTCGACAACAATTTTGTGCCGAGCAACTGGCGCGACATCCAGCGCGTGTGCGACCCGGAACGCATCGTGGTGGTGTTCGATCACCGCGTGCCCGCGCCGAACCAGATTGCCGCCGGCGCGCATCGCACCGGGCGCGAGTTTGTTAAACGCTTTGGCATCACGCGCTTTCACGACGTGGGGCGCGAGCAGGGCATCAGTCATCAGCTCGTCGCGGACTACGGCTACGCGCTGCCCGGCTCGACGCTGGTGTGCAGTGATTCGCATACGTGCAGCGGCGGCGTGTTTAATTGCCTCGCACGCGGCGTCGGCGGGCCGGATATTATTTACGCGGCGGTGAAGGGTGAGACGTGGTTTCGCTGCGGCGAAACCACGCGCTATGAACTCGAAGGCGCGCTGTCAAAAGCGGTGACGGCGAAAGATGCGTTTTTGCAAATTGCCGGTGTGCATGGCGATCACGCCACGCAGAATGTCGAATACGGTGGTTCCGGCATCGCGGGCTTGAGCATCAATGCGCGCAAGACGATCACCACCATGTCTGCCGAATTGTCCGCCGAGTTTGCGACGTTTGAATGCGACGACACCTTGACCGAATGGGTGCGTGCACGCAACCCGCAGCCGTTTGAGGCGGTGCGGCCGGATGCGGATGCCAAATACAAAGCCGTGCGCAAAGTGAATTTGTCGGAACTGACACCGCTGGTGGCGCTGCCGGATAGCGTGGTCAACAACTCGCAGCCGGTGGGCGCGTTAAAAGGCACGCGCATCGATCAGGCGTACATCGGCTCGTGCGCCAACGGCACGCAGGATGATCTCGAACTCGCGGCAGCCGTGGTGCGCGGCAGGCGTGTTGCGCCGGGGGTGCGGCTGATCGTGGTACCTGCGTCGCAAACCGTGTATCGCGATGCGTTAAAAAGCGGTGCCATCGCCACGCTGGTCGAAGCCGGCGCCACCATCGCCCCGCCCACCTGTGGCGCGTGCGGCGGTGGCCACATGGGCGTGCTGGCGGCGGAAGAAACCTGCATCACCTCCAGCACGCGCAATTTCAAAGGCCGCATGGGTGAACCCAGTTCGCGCGTGTTCATGGCCTCACCCGCGACCGTGGCGGCGTCGGCGATCGCGGGCATGATCGCTGATCCGCGTGAATTTCTCAACTGAGGCTGAACTGAATCTAAACTGAGTTCGAACCAAGAGACGGATATGACATTCAAAGCCCGGGTTTGGAAAGTCGGCGATAACATCAATACCGACCTAATTCTGCCTAATCGCGCCTTTTATCTCACTGCAGAAGAGCAGATAAGCTACGTTTTCAGCGCGAATCGCCCTGGTTGGGCAGAAAAAGTGCAAAAAGGCGACATTTTGATCGGCGGCAAGAACTTTGGTATGGGGTCCAGCCGGCCGGCGGCGCGTTCGCTGAAAAACCTGGGTCTGGCGTGCCTGGTCGCGCCCTACATCAATGGTCTTTTTTTTCGCAATGCGGTAAATTTCGCCTTTCCCGCACTGGAGTGCCCCGGCGTGGATGAAGTGTTCGACGAAGGTGACATCGCCGAAATCGAATTTACCGAGGGGCGTGTGCGCAACGTGACCAAAGGCATCGAGCTTGCCGCGAAGCCTTTACCCGCACCGCTGCTGGCCATCGTCAACGCGGGCGGTATCTACCCGCTGCTCGAAAAAGAAGGTTCCATCACTCCCAAGGCGGCCACGAGCCAATAAAGCGAATGATTGTCACTCGAACGATGCTGGCCAGGTTAGGTGTTGTTACTGCGTTAGGGTGGGTTGGATTGGTTGGCTATGCGGGCGCTGTCCGCGCCGACGAAGGCAGTTGGCGCAATCACATGAACACGGCGGCCGAGGCCGCGAAACGGGGCGACCACGCGGTTGCGGTTGAGATGTATGGCGCCGCGGTGAAACAGGCGGAGGCCTTTGGCAGCGCCGATGCGTCTGCGCCCGATACGCGTCTGGCAGCGACCTTGTTCGGCTTGGCGCAGGCCCATCGCGCACAACACAGTTACGTGCCGGCAGAGGCCAGTTATCTGCGTGCGCTTGCCCTGCTTGAGGCCATAGGCGGGCGGCCGGCGCATGAATGGAGCGTGAGTATTTTCAACGGGCTGGCAGACATTTATCGCATTCAGGGCCGCTACGCGGAAGCGGAGACGTACTACAAAAAAGAAATCGCGTTTCTTGAAAAGACGCATGGGCCCGAGCATCCGGTGGTGGCGCAGGCGCTGTCCAACAATCTGGGCGCCCTTTATCGCGTGCAATCGCGCCGCGATGACGTTGAAACCGTGTACCGGCGCGCCATTGCCATTCTTTAAAAAGCCGTGCCGGCGACCGACGCCCGGCTGGGGCTGGCGCTGGTGGATCTGGGGGAGTGGTACCAGGGACAACAACGTTTTGCGGAGGCTGATCCGTACTATCGGCGCGGCATTCCCATCGTCGAAAAGTCCTTTCCGCCCGCGCATCCGCGCGTGCTGCTGCTGTTGCAGGATTGGGGCACCATCACGCAACTGCAGGGCCGCTACCGCGATGCCGAATCTGTTTTTAAGATGATGCTCGCGATCGTCGAAAGAGCGCAGGGGCCGTGGCACACCAATGTGGGCGTTGCGCTGAAAAATCTGGTTGGTCTGTACGAATTGCTGGGGCGGCACGCCGATGCGGACGTGTTGCGTAAGCGCATGCTCGAGGTTACCAACACGCTGTATCGCGGACGACCGAATACGCCTTATCGCGTGCGCTGACGTTTGTGGCTGCGGCTGATGGCGCGGATGATGCCAGGGGCGCCTGCTTGAAACTGCCCACCTGGTAGAACAGCCGTCCGAACAGCGGATGCGCAATGCGGATCTCGACGGTGAAATGATCCCGATCGATGTTCTGATGCGTCAATGTGAAGTGTCCGACCGCCAGCCAGCGCGGGATCGATAGCCGCAGCGACCCGATTCGCAAAAAATAACCGTCATCCCGAAACGTGAGTTGGTCGCCGTTGTTGCCTTCGGCGCCGAGCTTGATTTTCATGCCCAGCCCGTACGCAAACTGTTCAATCAGATCGCCGTTGCGCGCCGTGCTCATGATCGAACGGAACTCGAAGTCGCCGTCGTTAAAGTGATAGAGCCGTTGTTTGAACCAGCCGACGGCGGCGTTTGACGCGGAAACCGGCGCGGGCGCAAGATTAAATTCAAACGGCACGTCACGCGCGCGCACCGCCGGCAGCACGCGCATGAAGGCAATCAGCCGCGCGATCAGCCAACCGATGAATGAGCGATCAATTTCGCGCATGCTGCCGGTGAATCGTTGCGCCGGGTGCCAGGGTAAAGCGCGCGCGTATGTCCGGGTGCAGGTGCGCCCATTGCGCACCCAGCGCGGCGCGCAGCAGTGTGGAAAAGTCTCGACAGGGACTGTTCATAAGTATTTGTTTTTATTCAATAATTTATACGGCAGCCTACACGACACCAAGTCAGTAAGCGCTGAGCGCAAGGTTCTTAAACGAAATTCATGATGTAGCGTGCGCAGTTTTCCCGGCAGCACGCACGGGCCTTCGAGCAGCATGATCGCCATTTCGCCCACAGTTTACGCAGGATGGTTGGTTTTCAGGAGATTCACTTTTGTCCTTTCCGCCATGACGCAAACAGTCAGGCAAAAAAACTCAGGATGTCGGGGTTGATGTTTCTTCAGCCGCACCGCCATCGCTGTTGCCGCTGTTACCGAGGAGACGTTGTATCCGGCGGCCCAGTTTCATGATCTTCATCAGCGTCGCCGGATCAAGCCGCTGCATCTCATCGACCCATGCGCTGCTGGTATCCAGAAAATCATGCACCTGCTGAATGCGCGCGCGGGTGGTGGTGCTTTCATTGGAAAACGCCGGGTCCAGCAGCGTGTTGCGCATCATGGTTAAGGTGGGATCGATCTCGCGGCGGCGGCGGCCTTGCGCGATGACGCGGAAAATGTCCCAGATGTCGTGCAGCGCTTCAAAGTGATCGCGCCGCTCGCCCATCACATGCACCACGCGCACCAGGCCCCAATCCATCAGCTCTTTGAGCGAGGTGCTGACGTTGGAGCGCGCGATGGAAAGCGTCTCGCAGATTGCTTCGGCGTGTATCGGCTGCTCGGCCAGATACAGCAGCGCATGGATCTGCCCCACGGTGCGGTTAACGCCCCAGCGCGACCCCATTTCACCCCAGTGCAGGACGAACTTTTCGGCGATCGGCGTAAGCTGCATGACGCGTTACTCAGTTTGTTTTGTCTGTTATTTCTGTATTTACAGAAATTACCTGTAATTTGCATCGCTGCTGTCAACTACGTTCTTTTAATATTTGTAAGTCACTGCTGTCCGGTTAAAAGTCGAATAAATTCAATTGGTTAGCCATGGTGAGTTTC
>JAYVQD010000459.1:0-4427 GCA_043777275.1 Nitrosomonadales bacterium | reverse complement strand
CCATATTGCTTACCACCAGAAACCGCTCGGTGAGCTTGCCGCTAGTAGTGTCGAACAACGGAAAATACTTTTGGTTAGTGCGCATGGTCAGAATCAGGCATTCCTGCGGTACTGACAAAAACTCCGCGTCGAATCCTGCCACCACCACCACCGGCCACTCCACCAGCGCGGTTACTTCGTCGAGCAGTGCTTCGTATTCTCCGAGCGACGCATGGAGTTCCGCCGCCTTGGCCTTGAGTTGCCCATCGATTTGCGCGCGTCGCGCGTCAAACCCGGCAACTACCTTGCCTTCGCTGTGTAATCGCGCTGCGTATTCTTCGGCGGTTTTCAATTCGATATCGCGTGCGCCCAGAAAGCGGTGCCCGTGCGCAACACGGCCTGCTTTCAAGCCCAGCACCGACACATCAATGACGTCGGCGCCGTGCAGCGCGATCAACCCATGCACCGGGCGCACGAAATGCACCGTGGTGTGGCTGTTCGCCAGTTGGTAGCTCATCACCTTGGGTATCGGCAATTTTGCGATGGAGTCTTCCAGCGCGAGCTGCAAGCCGGCGGCCAGCGTCACGCCCGGCAGGGTCTGGTTCAGATAAACGAACTCGTTGCCGGCTTCGGTATTGCGCTCCAGTTGACTAGCCGATGCGCCGTCTTTTTCAAGACGCTTCAGCAGCGCCGTGGTCGGATTACCCGTCGCGTCGAAAGCCACCTTGGCGGGCATCAGTTTTTTGCTTTCGAGCTGATTTTCAGCCTTGGTCAATACGTTGGGAATCAGCACCGCCAGCCGGCGCGGCGTGGCAAACACTAGTGGCTTCGCATCCGCACTAACCAGACGTGCTTTTTTCAGCCCGTTTAAAACCCCGTCCGCGAATGCCACACTCAAGCGATTCAGCGCCTTGGGCGGTAATTCTTCCGTAAACAGCTCAATCAGCAGTGGTGCGGTCATTGTTTGCTCCCGGCACGCACCGCCATGACATCTTCAATTTCTTCTTTAGAAACAAATGCTTGCACCGCTTCGTCGGTGGCGCGCTCAAAGCCGCGCACTTTGCGTGACTGGTAATAGGCGTTCGCCGCCGCCCGCGACAAGGCGCGCACACGGCCGATGTAGGCCGCGCGTTCGGTAACCGAAATCGCACCGCGCGCGTCGAGCAAGTTAAAGCTGTGCGAGCACTTCATCACCATTTCATAGCCCGGAAGTGCGAGGCCCACTTCAAATAATCGCTTCGCTTCTGATTCGTAATTGCCGAATTGCTGGAGTAGCAACGCCACGTTAGCGTGCTCAAAGTTGTAGGTGGATTGCTCGACTTCGTTCTGGTGATACACGTCGCGGTAGGTCACGCCCGGTGCCCATTGCAGATCGAACACGCTCTCGACGCCTTGAATGTACATCGCCAGCCGCTCAAGACCGTAGGTAATCTCGCCCATGATCGGCTTGCAAGGGATGCCGCCGACCTCCTGAAAATAGGTGAACTGCGTGACTTCCATGCCGTTTAACCACACCTCCCAGCCGAGGCCCCACGCGCCTAGCGTGGGGGATTCCCAATCGTCTTCGACGACGCGGATGTCGTGTTGCAGCGGATCAATGCCGATTTCTTTGAGCGAGCCGAGATACAGATCGAGAATATTCGCGGGCGAGGGTTTCAGCACCACCTGATACTGGTAGTAGTGCTGCAAGCGGTTGGGGTTCTCACCGTAGCGCCCGTCTTTCGGGCGGCGCGACGGTTGTACGTACGCCGCTTTCCATGGTTCGGGGCCGATGGCACGTAGAAACGTCGCGGTGTGAAAAGTGCCCGCGCCGACTTCCATGTCGTACGGTTGCAGCAGCGCGCAGTGTTGACGATCCCAATAATGATTGAGTGCGAGGATCAGTTGCTGAAAGGTTTGCATTGCAAATTTCGCTGGTAAACCGCGAATTTTACAGGGATTTTTATACTTTGCGCGATGTGCAGGCTGCGATCAACAGCATGCTTGCCGCGATCAGTAGCGCGGCGTAATTGCCCCAACGCACAAAGGGCGTTGTGCCCTGAAAGCCGGGCACCGCATGGGTCACCGACGTTTGGGTGAACTCACGCGCCATCTCGACGACATGGCCGCGTTCGTCGATCACTGCGGTGACGCCGGTATTGGTGGCGCGCAGCATGTAGCGGCCCGTTTCCATCGCGCGCATTTGTGAAATCTGCAAATGTTGCCTGGGCGCCATCGAACGGCCGAACCAGGCCACATTGCTGGCGTTGATCAAAAGCGTTGCCTGCGGCAACTGGCGGATGATTTCTTCGCCGAAAACGTCTTCATAGCAAATGTTGACCGCCACACGCTGCCCTGCGACTGCCAGTGGTTGCTGATCCACGGCGCCGCGCGAGAAATCCTGCAGGGGTATCGCCAGCACGCTGACAATCCAGCCCAACACGGGGCGCAGCGGTATGAATTCACCAAACGGCACCAGATGACTTTTGCGATAGCGCTGCGACGGAGCGCTGCCGGTGCCACCAAGGGAGATCACGCTGTTGAAGTATTGTCCATTCGGCAGGCGCTCCGGCACGCCGATCAGAATGTCGCCTTTATTCTTCCGCGCATGCGCCGCGAGGTCGTCGAGGTAATCGGGCGGCACCTGATGCAGAAATAACGGCAGCGCGGTTTCCGGCAATACGATGAGTTGCGCCGAACTCGCTTTCACCATGTCGCGGTAAGCGTTCAGCGTTTCGATCAGTTTATCTTCGCGCCATTTCAGGTCCTGCGAGACGTTGCCCTGCAACAGTTCAACCGTGGTGGTGACGCCGGTGGGTTGTGTCCATGCGATTTTGTTGATGAGTGCGCCGCCGACCCAGAGCAGCGCAATGCTGGACGCTACCACCAGCACCGGAAGCGATTCGTCGCCGGAAAACAAGCGGCGCAGCGCCCCCAACTTTGATTCTCCTTGCTTGACCCGGTTAGTGTGGTGCAGGCTCACCAGCGCGAGCCCGCCAGCGGTGAGCGCTATCGCCAGCGATATACCATAGACTCCCACAATGGCCGCGTAGCCCGCGAGCGGACTTCCGGGGGATTGCGAGTAACCGACGGTCAACCATGGAAAGCCGGTGAAAACCCAGCCGCGTGTCCATTCGATCAACATCCATAGCGCCGGGGCTATCAGCGCCAGCTTGATGACAATAGACCGTTGCGAGCGTGCGACGAGGTATCCGCCCACCGCCGGAAACAGCGCGAGAAAGGCGCAAAACAGCAACGTCGCCAGCGCGGCGATCGGCATCGGCATCGCGCCAAAGGTGTGCAGGCTGACATAAATCCACGATACGCCGGCGAGAAAAAATCCCAGTCCGAAACCGTAACCGGTGCAAAACGCCTCATGGGGCGTGTGTGCGAGCGCCCAGCGCCGGAAAAGTATCGTGAGGGTGACGACGGCGGCCAGCGGCAGGCCAATCGGTTCAAAGCCCAGTACGGTGAATGCGCCCAGTGGTATGGCGAGGATCAGCGCCACCCAGGGCGGGATAGGCGTGTCCGAAGGCGGCTTGTCTCTGCGCCGTGCGTTCATCAAACTTTCTTTTTCACCACTTGCAACAAATGCAACCGGCGGCTATCGGCGCGCAGCACTTTGAACGACAGATCATCGATGCTGATCTGCTCGCCGCGCTTGGGAATGTGCGCAAAGCGCTGGAGCACAAAACCGCCGATGGTGTCGAACGCTTCATCATCGTAGTTCGTTCCAAAAAACTCATTAAAATCAGATATTTCCGTTAGCGCCTTGACGCGGAACTGGCCGCCGCGCTCCTGCACGATTTTTTCGTCCACGTCATCGATATCGTGCTCGTCTTCGATGTCGCCGACGATTTGTTCAAGCACGTCTTCGATGGTGACCATACCGGCGACGCCGCCGTATTCATCCACCACAATCGCGACGTGATTGCGGTTGGAGCGAAATTCCTTGAGCAATATGTTGAGCGGCTTCGACTCGGGGATGAATACCGCCGGGCGCAGCATGTCGCGCACGTTGAACTCTTCTTCGCCCGCGTAGTAACGCACTAAATCCTTCGCCAGCAGGATGCCGATCACGTTGTCCTTGTTCTCGCCCACCACCGGAAAGCGCGAGTGCGCGGTCTCGATCACCATCGGAATAAATTGTGCCGGCGATTCCGCAACATCGATCATGTCCATCTGTGTGCGCGGCACCATGATGTCGCGCGCCTGCATGTCAGGGACTTGCAGCGCGCCTTCGATCATCGCCAGCGCGTCGGCATCCAGCAGATTGCGCTCGGCGCACGAGCGCAGCAAGGTGATGAGCTGCTCGCGGCTTTCCGGCTCGCGCATCAGCATGGCAGAGATGCGGTCGAGGACGGAGGGTTTTTCGGTTGGGTCGCTCATAAGGGACTAAGGATGAAGAATGAAGGATGAAGGATGAAAACAGTCAAACCCGGGGTTGGTTTGTTTTCATCCTGCTTCGC
>JAYVQD010000458.1:0-4427 GCA_043777275.1 Nitrosomonadales bacterium | reverse complement strand
TTTGCGGCGGTGGGTGTGACGGGCCGGAAATTGACTAGTTGCGGTGCGGCGGATACAGTGGAGTCTATGCAAAAACGTGGTTTGAATTTCCTATCCTCCCGGCCACGTACGGAAGCCTGGCAAAAATCGTATTAAAAACATGTAATTAGCACACGCTTCCGCTATAATTGCGCGTCGCTTTTTACGAGCCTGTCAGGCGCGCCGCCGCGCTGCCTATTTTCAATTTCCAAGACTCGATGCACGAAACGGTAAAGCCCAATCGCGGCACCTTAATTGTTCTCGCCCTGCTGCTTGCTGCCATCTGGCTCGGCACGCTCGATTTTCGCAAGCTGTTACGGCCCGACGAAGGCCGTTACGCAGAAATTCCACGCGAGATGGTGGCCACCGGCGACTGGGTGACGCCACGGCTCAATGCCATCAAGTATTTTGAGAAGCCGCCGCTGCAGTATTGGGCGACCGCCACTGCTTACACCGTATTTGGCGAACATCACTGGACGGCACGGCTGTGGCCGGCGTTATGCGGCCTGCTGTGCGTGTTGTTTACGTATTTTGCCGGACGGCGATTGTTCGGCGAAGTCGCAGGCTTTTACGCCGCGCTAATACTTGCGGCCAGTCCGGGCTTTATTATCGTGGCGCAGATCAATACGCTGGACATGGGCCTGACGCTGTTCATGACCGGCACGCTGTTGTGTCTGCTGCTCGCGCTGAACGAACCACCCGACAAGAAAAGCCCGTGGATGATCGCGGCGTGGGCGTGCGCGGCGCTTGCGATGTTGAGCAAAGGGTTGATCGGCATCGTGCTGCCGGGCATGGTGTTCGTAGCTTATATGATCTGGCATCGAGACTGGCGCTTGCTTACACGGCTGCGCTGGGGCTGGGGACTGCCAGTTTTTTTTGGGATCGCCGCGCCGTGGTTTGTGCTGGTGCAACTGGCGAACCCGGAGTTTTTCGATTTCTTTTTCATCCGCGAGCATTTCGCACGATTTGCCAGCAAGGTGCACCGGCGCGTCGGGCCTTGGTGGTATTTCGTGCCGATACTGGTGTTCTCCATGCTGCCGTGGATGCTTTACCTGGCGCGTTCGCTGGTGGATGGCTGGCGCACGGGGACATCCGAAAGCCGCAGCGCTACTTTTCATCCGCGCCGCTTCCTCGTGCTGTGGGCTGTGCTGATATTCCTGTTTTTCTCCTCGTCAGGCTCCAAACTGCCGTCCTATATCGTGCCGATTTTTCCGGCACTGGCACTGCTGATGGCGCATACGCTGATCACGGTTAAGGCCAAAGCCGTGATGTGGAATGCCCTGCTGCTGGCTGTGGGTGCTGCAGCAGTCATGCTCTACGCGCCGCACGTTACCCGTTGGGGCAATGAAAAAGTTCCCGCCGAGCTGTACGCGTTATATACGCCATGGCTGCTGGCAGCGGGTGCGGCTGGTCTGCTTCTGTTTCTCGCTGCTGCCTGGGCAGGATGGCGCGGCATGCGCACCGCCGCTGTCGCCGGCATCAGCGCGGGTGCACTGGCACTAACGCAACTCGCGGCACTCGGCCATAACGTGCTGGCACCGGCCTCATCGGCGCATGACATCGCACAGTTGATCAAGCCGCATCTCGAACCCGGCATACCGTTTTACAGCGTGCACAACTATGAACAAACGCTACCGTTTTACATCAAACGGCCCATGACGCTGGTGGCTTACACCGACGAACTCGCGTTCGGTCTGGAACAGGAACCCCGGCTGTGGCTGCCCGACATCCCGCGCTTTGTTAAAGTCTGGCACGGGCACGCCCGCGCGCTCGCCATCATCGCACCGGAGACCTATGCTAAGCTCGAAAAAGAAGGCCTGCCCATGCAGGTCATCGCGAAGCATGTGCGTTATGTCGTGGTAAAAAAGCCATGAGAGGAACCTCGTCATGAGCGCGTTATCGTTTACGCTGGTGATGTGCGGCGTGTTGCTCAATGCCGTGGCGCAGTTATTGTTAAAGGCCGGCACCAACGCCGTGGGGCAATTTGAATTCTCCATGGCCAACGCCCTGCCGGTGGGCTGGAAGCTCGCCACCGAACCGCATATCGTGGGCGGCCTTGCCTGCTACGTGGTGAGCGTAATGGTATGGATCATGGCGCTATCGCGCGTGGAGGTGAGCATCGCCTACCCCATGCTGTCGGCGGGCTATGTGGTCAACGCCATCGCCGCCTGGTATTTGTTTGGCGAAGCGGTTACGCCCATGCGTCTTATCGGCATCGGCGTTATCATCTTGGGTGTATTCATTGTCGCCCGCAGCTGATTTGCGATAAATCATGGTCACAAAAACAACCACGAAGCAACTCCCGTTTCTTCCGTTCACCCGCCCCACCATCGACGAAGCGACCATAGCCGAAGTCGGCAACGCACTGCGCTCGGGCTGGATCACCACCGGCCCGCACGTCAAGGCGCTGGAAGACGAGTTGCGCGCTTACCTCGGTGGCAAGCGCCATGTGAAAACCTTCACTTCCGCCACTGGCGCACTGGAAGTCGCGCTGCAAGTGTGCAATATCGGCCCGGGTGATGAGGTGATCGTGCCGACGATGACCTTTGCCGCGTCCTCCAATGTGGTAGCGCGCGTGGGCGCCAAGCCCGTATTCGTGGATGTTGACCGCAAGACCCGGAATATCGATGTAGCCAAGGCCGCTGCAGCGGTAACCCAACGCACCAAGGCCATCATGCCCGTGCATTTTGCCGGTCTGGCGGTGGACATGGACGGCATCTATGCCCTGGCCAGGCGCAAGAAACTCAGGGTGGTGGAAGATGCCGCGCACGCCATCGGCACAAGCTGGAAAGGCAAACTGATTGGCAGCGTCGGCGATCTGGTGTGCTTCAGCTTCCACCCCAACAAGAACATGACCACCATCGAGGGCGGCGCGCTGGTGCTCGCGGACGATGCGGAAGCGGCGCGCGTGGATGTGCTGCGCTTTCACGGCATCCACAAGGACGCGCAGGGTAATCTTGATGTGCTGGAAGCGGGCGGCAAATACAACCTCACTGATGTCGCAGCCTGCGTGGGGCGCGGCCAGTTGCGGCAACTGGAAAAGTTCAACGGGCGCCGCCGCGAACTGGCTAAACGTTATTTCGACAAAATGAAAACAAACCCTGCATTGCTCATGCCCTCGCGTGGCCATGGTGACGGTGGCGGTCATGCGTGGCACATGTTCGCACCGCTGCTGCCGCTGGACAAGATCAGCATCACCCGCGCCGAGTTTATTGCCGAGATGGCCAAGCGCGGCATCGGCGTGGGCCTGCATTACACCTCGGTGCCGCTTTACACTTATTACCGCAAGATGGGCTACAAGCCAGGACAATTTCCCAACGCAGAGTTCATTGGCGAGCGCACAGTGACCTTGCCTTTGTTCCCCGCAATGAAGCTCACCGACGTGGATCGCGTGTGCAACGCCTGCGCCGATATCCTCGCTGCCGCGGCTAAACGGTAAGTATTTGATTTAATGGAACTTTCTGTCGTTATTCCAGTATACAACGAGGAACTCTCGCTGCCTGCGCTATTCGCGCGCCTGTATCCGGCGCTGGACAAACTCGCGCTGTCTTACGAAATCATTTTCATCAACGACGGCAGCCACGACCGTTCTGCCGCCGTGCTGCGTCAACAGTTCGAAGCACGGCCCGATGTCACGCGCGTAGTACTGCTTGCGGGCAATTACGGCCAGCACATGGCGATCATGGCGGGCTTTGAACAAAGCTGCGGTCATGTGGTGATTACGCTGGATGCCGACCTGCAAAATCCGCCGGAAGAAATCGGCGCACTCATGGCCAGCATGAGCGAAGGCTTCGATTACGTCGGCACCATCCGCAAGAACCGTCAGGATTCGCTTCTGCGCCGTTGGCCCTCGCGCCTGATTAATCATATTCGTGAACGCACCACTCGCATCAAGATGACCGATCAGGGCTGCATGCTGCGCGCCTACAGCCGCAACATCATCAACGCCATCAACAACTGCCGCGAAGTCAACACCTTCATCCCCGCGTTAGCTTTTTCCTTCGCACGCAATCCCACGGAAATCGAAGTCGCGCACGAAGAACGTTCCGCAGGCGAATCCAAGTATTCGATGTACCAGTTGCTGCGTCTGAACTTCGATCTGATGACCGGCTTTTCCCTGGCCCCGCTGCAACTGTTTTCGATACTCGGCATCCTGGTGTCGCTGGCGGCCATGGCGACTTACATCGTGGTGATGATCTCGCGCCTGCTGCAGGCGAACGGCATGCGCGAAGGCTTCATGGCACTGTGGGATCGTGACATTCTGCAATTTTTCCTCATCGGCATCGTGCTGTTCGGACTGGGCCTGCTCGGCGAATACATCGGCCGCATCTACGAACAGGTGCGGGGCCGCCCGCGCTATCTGATCGACGCCGTGCTGGAACAACGCGTAGCCGAAAAAAGCGGCATCA
>JAYVQD010000457.1:0-17386 GCA_043777275.1 Nitrosomonadales bacterium | reverse complement strand
CGGAAAGCGCGTGTAGCAAACGTCAATACCTTTGGTGGCTTCTTCCAACGCAAGCCCCACGCCGCGCAGCGACACCGCGTTCGGCGCAGCGGGCAACGCCGGCGCGGCGGGAATTTTTGGCAGTGTAGCGCGCGCACTCACCGCGTCGAGCAGCAACGGCACCGCTGCGTCGGTTTCGCACATCAGGTAGACATCCATCGGCGGCAAACCAAAATGATCCGCACCGCCGCCGCGATGGCTGTGCTGGTCGCACGACACCTGAATCACTTTTGCGGTAATCGGTTGGTCGCCAAAGGCTTGCTTCAATGTGCCCGACAAATCCAGCGCGTCGAGCGACAGCACCACATCGGCCTCGCGCACCATCGCGCGCCCTTCGTCGGTGAGGTACGAACCCGGCGGCGCGGCATGCAAGCGGTGATCCGTCGGAAACGCCGCCGCCAGCTTGACGAAAGTGAACACCGACGCGTTGAGTTTCTCCGCGAGGGCGATGCGCGCCTTCCAGCCCGCTTCGCTGCGCGAGCAGCGTCCCATGAGAATCACGGGAGATTTTGCGTTCGACAGTAACTTCGCGGCGTCGGCCACCAACGCGGCAGAAGGTTGCGGCGACTGTGGCGGCGCGTTGCGCGTGGGGTCGGGCAAATTCGGCATCGGACCGAGCTTGCCTTCCTGCATCGCCACTTCGAGATTGATATACACCGGCCCTTTCGGCGCGGTCTGCGCGATCTGCGAGGCGCGCATCAGCGCTTCGGCGGCAGCAACTGGCGAACCCGGCTGGTTATCCCACTTGGTAAAGTTGCGTATCAGCCCGCCCTGATCGGTGGTGGTGTGGATCCAGTCGATCCACGGGCGGCGCTGCGTGGCATCCCACGGGCCGGTTGCGCCCAAAATCATGATCGGCGCACGATCGCACCATGCGTTGTAAATCGACATGATGGCGCGCATCAAACCGATGTTGGCGTGCAGCCCGCTGGCCATCATTTTGTCGGTGACTTTAGCGTAGCCGTGCGCAATGCCCACTGCCGTTTCTTCATGCACGCACAGCACCATCTGCGGTGCGCGGTTGCCGAGCAGGTTGACGATGCTGTCGTGCAGGCCGCGATAACTCGCACCGGGCACCAGCGCGATATACGGAATATCCAGCTCGCGCAGCATCATCGCCACTGCGTCGCTGCCCCAAAATGTTTCGCCGGGGCGGCTGGCGACGGGCTTGTCGTGAACAATCGTTTGAACGGCGGCGCCGGTGGCGTTGTCTATAGCCTTCATGCGTTTCCTTTATTGTCTTTTTCAATCTGGCACGCACTGTGTCACGGGCGGCGTATGCAGATCAAGCGGGCGCTCTGCGAACACCAATTTTTTCCTTTAAAAACAACAAGATACATTTTGTAACAAAAACGATGCGCCGGGCATCAGCGGTACGCCTATCATCATCGTTATTGAAGTAGCGGAAACTGGAGACAAATCATGAACCGAACTTTTGCAACCCTGTTAGCCACCATCGGCGCCTGTGGCGTGGTGGCCTTTGCCGCGCCGGACGCCGAAGCGCAGCACCGCCGTCATCATGGTCACCATGGTCACCATGGTGACCATGGCGCACGCGTCGGCGTTTACATCGGCGCGCCGTTTTTGTTTTCGCCGTGGTATTACTCACGCCCGTACTACGACCCCTATTACCAGCCGGTCATCGTGCGCGAGCAACCGGTGGTTTATGTTGAGCAGCAACCGGCAGCCGCTTGGGAACCTGCTCCCGCGCCGCAGGCTCAGGCACAGGCACAGCAGCCATTCTGGTATTTCTGCCAGGATACACAAACCTATTACCCGCATGCGCAAAATTGCGCAACGCCGTGGCAACGCGTGGTTCCTCACGCCCCGCGCTAAATTCTGGTGACCCTCATGAAACGTAGAATCACGCCGGTGCCGACCTTGTTGGCATTGGCATTGGTAATGGCCGGTTGCACCACCATCCCCACCGGCCCCAGCCGCATGGCGTTACCGGGCAGCGGCAAAGATTTCGACAGCTTCCGTGTCGACGACGCCTCGTGCCGCCAATACGCGATGCAAACCTCGGGCGCATCGCCAACTGAAACGCAGGAAAACAGCGCCGTGAAAAGCGCCGTGGTCGGCACCGCAATCGGCGCCGTGGCAGGCGCTGCCATCGGCGGCAGATCAAGTGGCGCAGCCGCGGGAGCAGGCGTGGGCTTGCTGATGGGCGCGATCGCGGGCGCCGCAGCGGGCGATCAATCCGGCTACGCCGTGCAGCGCCGTTACGACAACGGCTACGTGCAATGCATGTACGCCAAAGGCCATCGCGTGCCGGTGCCCGGCGGCATGTCGCAATCGCGTCAGGCGCAGGCTCCGGTGCAACCCGCGCCGCAGCCGTATTACGCACCGCCGGCGCCGGGTTACAGCGCGCCGCCGCCGGCGCAACAGTATTACGCCCCGCCGCCCCCGGGCTCCGCGCCACCGCCGCCTTCGGCGATTGTTCGCTAACACTCTCTAAAAAAACCGGCTGATGCCGGCTTTTTTTGGCTCGGCGCCACTTACCTTAGGCGGCATAAACAGTAGGGTGCGACCAGTCATTGTTACCGCAGTGATAGTTGTGGGTAATGATCAGACGCAGGGCGAGGGGACAGCATATTTGAGATGCGTAGATGCCTATGCTGCGGCAGTCACGTAGGATGCGCTACGGTCATAGGCCGCTACCCCATCTACGAAGGCATAGTCTCAAATGAAAGCCGTCTGGTACACCCATCAAGGCAAACCCACCGCCGTCATGCAATTCGGTGAACAGCCCACACCCCACGCAGGCGCGGGCGAAGTGCGCGTGCGCCTGCATGCCTCGGGCGTCAACCCCGCCGACAGCAACCGCACCGTGGGCCGCACCTACGCCATGGAAGGCTCGCTCATCATCCCCAACAGCGACGGCGCGGGCATCGTCGATGAAGTGGGTGCAGGCGTGAATGCCGCGTGGCTCAACCGCCGCGTGTGGCTCTACAACGGCCAGCGCGGCGGGCGGTTGCTGGGCACTGCCGCCGAGTACATCGCGCTCAACGCTGATCTCGTGTCCGAGTTGCCTGAGGGCACCGGCTTTAACCAGGGCGCCTGCCTCGGCATACCGTGCATGACCGCGCATCGCTGCGTCATCTTATCCGGCAGCGCCAGCGATCTCGCAGGCAAAACTGTGCTCGTTACCGGCGGCGCGGGCGCGGTGGGCCACTACGCGGTGCAATGGGCCAAACGCTTCGGCGCGCACGTCATCGCCACCGTGAGTTCACCTGAAAAGGCCGCGCATGCCGCCGCCGCAGGCGCTGACTTTACCGTCAACTATCGCAGCGAAGATGTCGTCGCGCGCGTGCGCGAAATCACCGCACATTTCACACACGGCGCCGGCGTGCATCACGTCGTGGATGTCGATTTCGGCGGCAATCTCGCCATCACCCTGCCGCTGCTCGCCGCCAACGGCTCGATTGCCTACTACGCCACCAAAGGCAATGCCGCGCCAACCCTCACCGCCCCGGGCCTCATGCGAAAAAACGCATCGATACACGGCGTGCTGCTCAACGGCGCACCGCACGCCGCGCGCCGGCGCGCGCAAACCGACATCGTGCAGTGGTTGAAACAAGGCGGCATGCAGCACACCGTGTCAGCCGTCTATCCGCTGGCGCGCACGAGCGAGGCGCATGAGGCGGTGGAGTTTCAGGCCAAACACGGCACGGTGGTAGTGAGCTGCGCGCCGTAGGGGGCGCTACATCTGTCTATGATGGGTTACATCCATCCTACGTATACTTTGATAGGTTTCACCATACCCAAAAACCCCCTTGTGTACGTCGATTTCGGGTTTCTCGATCCCACGGCGATGGATGCATTGACGCGAATTCGCCAAACCGGCGGCAAAATCCCCGATCCGGTTAACGGCAAGCTGGCGGTGCGCGTGGCGATGGGCTTTGACAAGCTGGCTGCGCTGCATCAGCAGTTGGGCAGCGCGGTGGCGGGCTTGCGAGCGTCAGCCCTGTCGAAGGGCACACCGCCCCAGGCCGACGAAAAATCCGGCAAGAAAAACGGCAAGTAACGTCAGTAGCGCCGGCGAGTGATGTTTGTTGGTGATGGGTTACGCTGCGCTGCACGTATCCTACAGAAGCTACGGAAGCATGCGCGGCACGGTTAAAAACCCCGAAAGTCGCTGTAGGATGGATACTGGCCAATGGCCGTAACCCATCACAACCCAAGCCCATACACCCGCAAATCGTAAAGTGACAAGGGCGCAATCCCAGCCCGCGTTGCGAGGAATCCACCATGCCCCACGCCCACGCCCGCGCCCGCGACGGCACAAAGCTCTACTACGAAGAAACCGGCGAACGCTCGTCGCGCAGCACGCCGCTGATTTTCGTACATGAATTTTCCGGCGACTACCGCAGTTGGGAGTCGCAGGTGCGGTTTTTCTCGCGGCGTTACCGCTGCATTGCCTTCAATGCACGCGGCTATCCGCCTTCGGATGTGCCGACGTCTCGCGCGAAATATTCTTACAAAATTGCCGTGGATGACATCGCCGATGTTTTGAAGCACCTCAGCATCAAAAAAGCGCACGCGGTGGGTTGTTCGATGGGCGCCTATTCGGCGTTGCAGTTCGGCATGCGTTATCCGGCAATGGCGCTGTCGGTAACGTCGGTGGGCGCCGGCGCCGGATCAAACCCCGAAACCCGCGCCGCCTTTTTGCGTGCCACCGAGGCCAATGCACGATTATTTGAAACGCTGGGCATGCCCGCCGCCGTGCGCGAACGCGGCTTTGCGGCGGGACGCATTCCGCAAATGCTGAAAGACCCGCGCGGCTTCGCTGAGTTTCGCCGCTTCCACGAAAACCATTCCGCGATTGGGCTAGCCAACATACAGCGCGGTGTGCAGGCCAAACGCCCGACGATTTATCAGCTTGAAAAGGCGTTTCGCAATTACCGCGCGCCGCTGATGGTTATTGCCGGTGACGAAGACGACAGCAGTATCGGGCCGGCGCTGTTTATCAAGCAGGTGTGCATGAACGCGCGGCTGTGGATTTGCCCGTCAACGGGGCATACGGTGAATACCGAGGAGCCGGATTTGTTTAACCGCAACCTGCTGGATTTTCTGACGCTGGTGGACAGCGGGCAGTGGAAGGCGCGCGATGCGCGCTCGGTGGTAAAGGTAAAACGATAAGGCACACGAGAACAACCTCTCCACCGTCGTTCCCGCGCAGGCGAGAACCCATAACACAGCGCCCTATGAGACATCGTATGGATTCCCACCCGCGCGGGAATGACGAGGCACGGTTTTGTGGTTCTATCAAGCCGCCCGAAGTTTACCCCGCATCGCCGCCACCAACCCAGGCACCCGCGACGCCCGCACATACACGTAGCCCTCGAACAATCTTCGCTGGGTGCGGTAAAACGCACCCTGCTCCGCGTGCCATTTTCCGTCTTTGTTGTTCACCTCTGCCGCCACGGTCAATATGCCCGACGGCATGGCGATGCGTATCGGCGCATTTTTATCGCCGGCAACACGCGCGGCCTGATGTACAACCGAGCCTTCAATGCGCGCGGCGACTGCGGTGCATAGTGAAACCGTTAACGGCAACGCGCGGTGCGGCTGGCCGTTCGACAGCATGCGCGCGGTGAGGTCGATATCCGCGGCCTGGATGGTTTCGCCGGTGAGCAAGGCCGCGTCTTGCGCTGCCGACACAAAACCCACGAACGGCACGGCGGATTTTTTGGCGGCTTCTTCCGCGTTTTTGGCAATGCCCATTGCCACCGAGGCCACCAGCCGGATCGCGCCGAGTTTTTTCATGATCTCGGCGTTGCCTTCGAGTGCGTCGGGCATTTCGGTGCCGGTGAGGCCGAGGTCGGCGGCGCGCACAAACACGGTGGCGTTCGCCGCATCGACCATCGACACCGTGAGTTTGCCGACGCCGGGCACATCGATTACATCGGTGACGTTGCCCGTGGGCAACAGCTTGCCGGTGGTGGCGCCGCCCGGCTGCAAAAACTCCAGCCGCACCGGCGAGCCTGTGCCCGACACGCCGGGAATTGACAAATCGCCATCGACTTCGGACAAACCTTCGTCCATGTTAAAGCGCGCCTGGATAATTTTATGCGTGTTGGTGTTGTGGATGCGCACCACGGCTTCTTTTCCATGCACGGCAAAAATGCCTTCATCCACCGCGAACGGACCCATCGCCGATGACATGTTGCCGCAGTTGGCGCTGTAATCGACTTCGGCTTTTTTGACCTGCACCTGCGCGAAGGTGTAGTCGATATCGGCGTCGGGCCTGCTCGATGGCCCCACCACGCACACTTTCGACACCGACGACACGCCGCCGCCCATGCCGTCGAGCTGACGCCCGTACGGATCAGGACTGCCGATAGCCGCCAGAAAAATTTCATCCCATTGTGCGCGATCACGCGGCAAATCTTTCGCATGAAACACTACCGCGTTGCTGGTGCCGCCGCGCATGAACACGGCCGGGAGTCTCAGTTGTTTCATGATTTTTCCTTTAAGAATGCATACTCGACACACGCAAAACTATTCGATTTAAGTATAGCAGAGCGTCCATGCACGAGCTGATGTTCAGGATGTGAGACACACAGCAAAACATCGCGGCATTCGGGCATACGCATTCGGGTATCCTCCGCTGCATGTATCTGATCGTCGCCTACAGCATTGCTGTTCATGCCTGTTATCTGGGCAGCAAGATTGTTGTGTCGCTCTACGCGCTGCAACTGGGCGCGAGTCAAACGGCGATTGGGGTGCTTGCCGCGATGTACGCCGCCGCGCCGCTGATACTGGGCATCTATTCGGGACGCCTGGTCGATAGCACCGGCACACGCTGGCCGCTAATCGGTGGTGCGGCGGTCATGTGCGCGGGCATGTTGATCAGCGTATTCGGGCATGGCCTCACGGCGTTGTTTGCGACAGCGTTATTGACGGGCGCCGGATTCATGTTCTTCAACGTCTCCATCCAGACACTCACCGGCGGCCTTGGCGATAAGGAACAGCGCGCGCGAAATTTTGCGATTCTGTCCATCGGCTATTCGATCTCCACTTTTATCGGCCCGGTATCGGTGGGGCTGGCGATCGATCACCTGGGGCATGCGGGCGCGTTTCTGATGCTGGCGATGTTTACGCTGCCGCCGATCGTCGGGCTGCTTTTCAGCAGGCGGTTTAACTTCATCAACGGTGAAAAGAACACCGACAAAAATCGCAGCACGCTGGAATTGCTGCGCCTGCCCCCGGTACGCAGCGTGGTGATTATCAGCGGCCTGATCGTGGCTGCGTCGGATTTGTTTGCCTTCTATCTGCCGGTGTATGCGCATACGTTGAACTTCTCTGCCACCGTTATCGGCGTGGTGCTCGGCGTGTATGCGTTCGCGGGCATCATCACGCGCTTTGCCATGCCTCTGCTGCTCAAGCACTGGCGCGGCGAGCGTGTGATGTTCGCCTGCCTGCTGTTTTCTGCGTGCGCGTTTGCGGTGTTTCCGCTGTCCACGAATTTATATTACATGCTCGCCATCGCATTCTGGCTTGGCCTTGGGCTGGGCTGCGGACAACCGCTGTCGATGATGATTGCCTACAACCGTTCGCCCGAGGGCCGTGCAGGCGAAGTCACCGGGCTGCGGCTGACCGCGAACAACGTGGCGCGTGTGGTGATACCGATGGTGTGCGGCGCGCTCGGCGCAGCCCTGGGCGCGGCACCGGTGTTTTGGCTGAACGCGATTAACCTGACGGCGATTAGTTTCGTGGTGTGGCGGCAGTAACGCCATTTCCTCTGCCATAATGCCGGTAACGGATACCACAGATACCACAGATACCACAGATACCAAAGGAGAGACGCCATGAAATGGGAAGGCGGCAGGGAAAGCGATAACGTCGAAGACCGGCGCGAGGAGGGCGGCGGCGGTGCAGGTGGAGGGGGCATGGGACGCGGCGTTGCGCGCGGCGGTATCGGTGTGGTGTTGATTGCGATAGTGGCCATGTTCCTGGGCGTGGACCCGTCGATGGTGCTGGGCTTGCTCGGCGGCGGGGGTTCATCCGGGCCCGCGCCGTCGCCATCCATTTCGCAATCGGGCCCTGCGCCTAAATCCACCACGGCGTCCACGGCGCCCGCACAGGATCGGGGGGCGAAATTTGTATCGGTGGTGCTGGCCGATACCGAAGACACCTGGACTGGCTTGTTCAAACAAAGCGGTTCGCAATATCGCGTGCCCAAGCTGGTGTTATTTCGCGGCTCGATCAATTCCGCCTGCGGCCATGCGCAGGCGGCGATGGGGCCGTTCTACTGCCCCGGCGATCAAAAGGTTTATATCGATCTGTCGTTCTTTGATGATCTGCAACGGCGCTTCAAGGCGCCAGGTGATTTCGCGCAGGCCTATGTGGTAGCGCACGAAGTCGGCCACCACGTGCAAAACCTGCTCGGCATCTCGGACAAAGTTCACGCCGCGCGCCAGCGTGTGTCAGAGACGGAATACAACAAGCTGTCAGTGCGGCTGGAACTGCAAGCCGATTGTCTTGCCGGTATCTGGGCGCATCACGCCAACCGCACGCGGAAGATACTGGAGTCCGGCGACGTCGAAGAAGCGATGAATGCGGCCACCGCCATCGGCGACGACCGTTTGCAACAACAGTCGCGCGGCTATGTCACGCCGGAATCGTTCAGCCACGGCACCTCGGCGCAGCGCGTGCGCTGGTTTCGTAAAGGGCTCGACAGCGGGCAAATCAATCAGTGCAACACGTTTCAGGCGCGCGAGCTGTAGCGCATGGTTTGATTGATGCCGCCATGGCGTAACTATAAAAATTGTTTTAAATCAAATACTTATAGTTAACCTATGCGTTGACACGCACCGGCCCGCGCGCGCCAATGGCCGGATACGGATGCAGCATGTTCAGCGCGATGCTTTGGTTCGCGGTTTGCACGATACGCACATGCTCGCGTTTGAATTCGCGCGCGTGCTGCAAGCCGCACGAGTGCGCGATCATGTCGATTTCCTTGTTCATGTTTTTGCAGTAGTTGGCAACGCGAAGATATTTTTCTTCGACCACCAGGCCGCGTTGCAGGCGTTTGTTGTGCGTGGTCACGCCCGTCGGGCAGGTGTTCTGATGACAGCGCAACGCCTGGATGCAGCCCAGCGCGAACATAAAGCCGCGCGCGGTGTTGATGAAATCCGCCCCCACGCACAGCGCCCATGAGGCACGCGCCGAGGTCACCAGTTTGCCCGATGCGATGACGCGTATGCGCGATTTCAAATCAGACTGGATCAGCGAATCCACCACGCGCGGCAGCGCCTCCGCAATCGGCAGCGCCATGTGATCGAACAGCGTTTGCGGCGCCGCGCCGCTGCCGCCCTCCGCGCCGTCTATCGCCAGAAAATCCGGCGCGAATTCACGTCCGCGCCGCAGAATCGCCTCACACAGATCGTTGGTGAATTCCCAGCCGCCAATCGCGGTTTTAACACCCACCGGGCGTCCGGTCAGCTCGCGCATGTAGGCGATTTTGTCGAGCAAATCGTTGACGTTGGCGATATCGCGGTGACGGTTCGGGCTGATCGAATCTTCGCCCACCGGAATGCCGCGTATGCGCGAGATTTCTTCGGTCACTTTCGCGCCGGGCAACACGCCGCCCTTACCGGGCTTGGCGCCCTGCGAGAGTTTGATTTCAAACGCCTTGACCGACTTGGCGATTTCTTTCACCTTCTCCGGCGAAAAGTTGCCTTCGTGATCGCGCATGCCGTATTTGGCGGTGCCCATTTGCATGATCACATCACAACCGCCGGCAAGGTGATGCGGCGCAAGTCCGCCTTCGCCGGTATCCATCCAGCAGCCCGCTTCGGCCGCGCCCATCGACAGCGCGCGCACCGCCGGCTCGGAGATCGCACCAAAACTCATGCCGCTGACGTTGACGATGGAGCGCGCCTCGAACGGATGCGTGCAGTAACCCTCGCCGATCAGCAGCGACGGCGTGGGCAGCCGGTCTTCCTCCAGCACCGGATAGGGATGGTTCACAAACAAGATGTTGCCGGGCTCGCGCAAATCGTTGGTGGAGCCGAAGCCGATGATGCCGCCTTCGTTCTTGGCCTCTTTGTAGACCCAGCCGCGGGTGGCGCGGTTGAACGGCATCTCGGCGCGGTCGCCGGAGAAAAAATACTGGCGAAAATATTCGCCGAGGTCCTCGAAAAAGTAACGCAGCCGCCCGATCACCGGATAGTTACGCAGCACGGTATGCTTTTTCTGCGTAACGTCCTGAATAATCGCGATCACCAGCCAGGCGATCAGCGCGAAGGCCAGGAAAGTACCGATGCCGTACGAAACCACGCCCATCATACCGTCCATATCTGCTCCCATTTCCCTGATAGAATTACCCGCACTCTCCCGCCGCTGTCGCAACTGAGTCGCAACCGCGTGGCAGCCTCGTGGCAATCGCGTTTATTGTGTTCAGTCATTATATAGAGCAAATCATGGATATCGCATCCGAAGTAAAGCGCAATGTCGCAGCCGCCCTCGCCGAGGATGTGGGCGCGTGCGACTGGACGGCACAACTCACACCGGCGGGCGCCGCTGCCCGCGCAACGCTGGTCTGCCGCAGTGCTGCGGTCATTGCGGGGCGTCCGTGGTTTGATGCGGTATTCCACGCGCTCGATGCCGGCATCGTCATCGATTGGCAGGTGACGGAGGGACAAGCGGTTACGCCTAACACCCCACTTTGCACGCTGCGCGGCGCAACCCGCGCGTTGCTCACCGGCGAGCGCGCCGCACTGAATTTTCTGCAAACGCTGTCGGCAGTCGCTACCGCCACGCGACGTTATGTCGATACGGTGAGCGGCACGCGTGCGGCCATTCTCGACACCCGCAAGACCCTGCCGGGCCTGCGCGTCGCGCAAAAATACGCCGTCAAAACCGGCGGTGGCGTGAACCACCGCATGGGGCTTTACGATGGCGTGCTCATCAAGGAAAACCACATTGCCGCAGCCGGTGGCGTGACCGCCACGCTCGAAGCCGCGCGCACGCTGGCCCCGCCCGGCGTGTGGATTCAAATTGAAGTGGAAACGCTGGATCAGTTGCGCGTTGCGCTCACCGCGGGCGCAACGCAGATCCTGCTCGACAATATGACGCTGGATCAGATGCGCGAGGCAGTTTCCATCACTGCCGGACGCGCCCAGCTCGAAGCCTCCGGCGGCATCACCCTGGACAATGTGCGCGCCATCGCGCAAACCGGCGTGGATCGTATTTCCATCGGCGCGCTGACTAAAGACGTCAAAGCCGTGGATTTGTCGATGCGCTTAACCCGATAAACATTCCCGGTAAACACTCGCCGTCAGCAGGGTCAGCCCGCCACGCCAGGCACCCAGCGCTGGATCACCACCTTCAGCATGTCCCTGGTAAACGGCTTGGATATATAGTCGTCCATCGCCGCCGCTATACACGTCTCGCGGTCGCCTTCCATCGCGTTTGCGGTCTGCGCAATGATAATGCGGTGGGTCTGCCGGCCGCCGTTTTTATTTTCTGTCAGTTCCATCGCGCGTATCGCGGCGGTCGCGGCGAAACCGTCCATATTGGGCATATGACAATCCATAAGTATCAGATCGAAATCCCGGCGCGACGCCTGATCGACCGCTTCCACGCCGTCCGATACCACCGTGACCTTGCAACCAAGTTTCTCGAGCATGCGGGTCGCTACCAGTTGATTGACCCTGTTGTCTTCCGCCAGCAGCACTTGCACCTGCACCATCGTGGTTTTCTCCGGCATCTGTGATGGGGCAATCCCGGCGCGATGCGCCTGAGCGTTTTCATCCGCTTGCCCCTGTGTTCCCGCAGCAACCTCAACCGTAAAACTGAAGCGGCTGCCCTTGCCGTGCGTGCTCTCCACGGTCAACTCGCCGCCCATGAGCTCCACCAGCTCGCGGGATATGGTCAGCCCCAGACCGGTGCCGCCAAAACGGCGTGCGGTGCTCGCATCTTCTTGAGAAAACGCGTTGAATATCTTGGCGATGCCTTCCTGCGCAATGCCGATACCGGTGTCGCTCACGTCGAAACGCAGCGTAAGGTCATCGCCTTGCCGCGCGGCATTCGACACCACAGCCACCGCCACATGCACGCCGCCTTCGAGCGTGAACTTGATTGCATTGGCAACGATATTCGACAACACCTGGCCGATACGCACCGGATCCCCCAGCACGATTTCCGGCACATCGGCGGCGATCTCGCTGGTCACCTGCAATTTGCGCTCGAGCGCCGATGCGGCGAACAACTGCGTTATGGCGGTGACGCGCGAACGAACATGAAATGCGCTGCGTTCGATTTCAATCTTGCCTGCCTCGATTTTCGACAAATCCAGAATATCGTTAATGATTTTAAGCAGGGCTTCGCCGGAAATCTTGACCGTATCCACGTACTGGCGCTGCTCATCGTCCAGCAGCGTGGTGTGCAGCAGACTGGTCATACCCAGCACACCGTTCATCGGCGTGCGAATTTCGTGGCTCATGTTGGCGAGAAACTGTGAGCGAGCGCGCATGGCATGCTCGGCGGTCTGCTTCGCCACGATAAGATTTTCTTCGGTTTGTTTCAGTTCGGAAATATCCGTGAACGTGGTAATGATGCCGCTTACCTCGCCTGCCGCGTTGGAGTAGGTCGATTTGGTGATGATGCAATGAATGCGGCGGTCGCTGGGCGTCACGATGACGCGCTCGATCTGATGCGTGCCGGGGTTCGCCAGCAGATGCCGTTCTATTTTTTCCACTTGCGCGGCGAATTCAGTACGGTGCGCGCTGACCGGTTTGAACAAAATGTCACCGCGCCGCACTTCGAACAACTTTTCATAAGCAGTATTGCAACGGGTCAATTTCAGATACCGGTCCTTGACCACGGTGGGCGCCGGCGACGCATCCAGCAAAATATGGGTCAGCCGCAATTGTTCCGCCGCAATACGCTCGGCCACCTTGAGCGCGGTAATGTCGCTGTAGGTGGTGACAATGCCGCCGACGCTGCCGGTCGCGTCAACATAGGTGGATTTGGTGATGATACAAAACACTTCACGCCCGTTTGCGGCGGGTAGCGCCAGCTCGATCTCATGCGTGCCGGGATTCGCCAGTAGCGCCCGTTCGATGCGCGCTATTGTCGCAACGGTTTCGCTGTTGTGCTGGGCACGCATGTCTTGATTCAAAACGTCTTCGCGCCGCACACCAAACAGCTTCTCGTAAGCGGCGTTGACATAGGTGATTTTGCGTTCGCGGTCTTTTACCAGCATCGGCGCAGGCGAGGTTTCGAGAATGACGTTGGTCAGCCGCAACTGCTCCGCTGCAAGGGATTCCGCGGCCCTGAGGTTCGTCACGTCGGCGTGCGTGGTGATAAACCCGGTGACCGCGCCCTGCTCGTTGCAGATCGACGCCTTGGTAATGGCAAAGTGGCGAGGCGTACCGTCTTTTACAGGTCGCGTTTGGGCAAAAGCGCGCACGCCCGGCGTCGCGATCAACTGCGCCTCGATTTCATCTACGCCCTGCCCGGATTCGCCCATTGTCTCCAGTGCGGTCCTGCCGAGCATTGCAGCGGGATTGCTGCCAAACTCGCGCACATGGGCGGCATTGACACGCACAAACCGGTGCTCACGATCCTTGACCGTTACCGGATACGGCAACGAATCGAGCAGCGTTTCCGTGAAACGCAGATTGTCCTGCAATTGCTGGTCCGCCCGTTTGCGCGCGGTGATGTTGCGCGCGATGCCACGGTATCCGGTAAAGCGATTATTTTCGTCGAAGACCGGATCGCCGTTCACGCTGACATAGACGAGTTTGCCGTCGCTGCCGGAATAATTGAACTCAAAATCGCGAAAAGACGCCTGCGCATCCAGAAGCTGGTCGTGTTCAATCCATAGCGCAGATTGTGGATCACCGCCAAAGGCTTCGCAGCGAGTCTTGCCTATAAAGTGCGGCGTGCCACGCCCGGTTGCGTCGGTAACTGCGCTGGAAATTATCGTGAAGCGATGCTGTTCGTCCTGCTCCCAGTACCGATCGGACGATACCGACACTACACCGTGAAAGCGTGCTTCGCTCGCCTGCAGGGCGGCATCGTACTGGGCGTAGCGGGTAGAAACCGCGTCGAGCAGGGGTTTTAATCCGCGCAAGGCGGCTGCGTGCTGTGCATCGGCATCGGCATCGGCGGCACCATCGGCGACGCGACTGATCGTGTTTAGGAAGGATGCCAGTTCGGCGTCAGCGGAAAGGCCTAACAAACCGCGCAGTTGGTTTTCGAGTTGACGCTGTGTCATTGCGGAGTGGTCATGGTGCCGGGGTCAATACGCAATACTGTTCACTTAATACCCGTTCGCCCTGAGCCTGTCGAAGGGTCTTGCTATGACGCAGGGCTTCGACAAGCTCAGCCCGAACGGATTAAATTGGCTAAGTGAACAGCATTGGGTCAATACGTGTGAATGCGGCCAAAGTATATCGGCGATGCACACGCGCTAACGGCACAATTGATAAATAGTTGTAATATTTCGGGCTATGATCGTAACTATTTGTTTTTATTGAACTTTTTAAAATAACCCCCAGCGCATTCCGACGCGTAGCCCCTTAGGCGCAATGCTGCTCGATATAGCGCTTAACGGCGGCAGTGTCGGCATCCATCGCCTCAAAGCGCTGCGGCAGGTTTTCCAGGTCGCGCACCGCCGCCGGCGTATCCGGTGCCACGCCCAACGCCTCACGCACGGTGTCAGCAAACTTCACCGGCTGAGCGGTTTCGAGACAAATCAGCGGCACACCGGCTTCACGGTGTTCGAGGCCCACCTTCACGCCGTCGGCGGTGTGGGTGTCGATCATCACGCCGTAGCGTTGGTAGATGGCGCGCATGGTTGCGATGCGGCTTTCGTGCGTGCTGGCGCCGGAAACAAAACCGGAATCACGCATTTTTTCGTGCAGGGGGGTGTCCGCCAGCCGGAATTCGCCGCCGCCATCCACCGCCTGCCACAACGTGCGCAACAGCGCGCTGTCACGGCCCGTCAGGTCAAATATGAAGCGCTCGAAATTCGACGCTCTGGAAATATCCATCGACGGGCTGGAGGTTTGATGCACTTCGGCGGAAGCGCGCGGCCGGTAGCAACCGCTGCGGAAAAATTCGTCCAGCACATTGTTCTCGTTGGTCGCAAGAATCAGCCGCCGGATGGGCAAGCCCATACTGCGCGCGATGTGTCCGGCAAGGATGTTGCCGAAGTTGCCCGACGGCACGGCGAACGAAACGTGTTCTGTGTCACTTTTCGTGGCTGCGAAATAGCCTTTGAAGTAATACACCATCTGCGCCGCCACACGCGCCCAGTTGATTGAATTCACCGTGCCAATCGAATAGCGGCTCTTGAATGCCTCGTCATTGGACACTTGTTTGACGATATCCTGGCAGTCGTCGAACACGCCGCGCACGGCAATGTTAAAAATATTCGGATCGGCAAGGCTGAACATCTGTGCGGTTTGAAAGCGGCTCATCTTGCCCAGCGGCGACAGCATGAACACGCGCACGCCGCGTTTGCCGCGCATCGCGTATTCGGCTGCGGAGCCGGTGTCACCCGACGTGGCGCCGAGTATATTCAGATCACCACCGCTTTTCGTCAGGACGTACTCAAACAAATTGCCCAGCAACTGCAAGGCCACGTCCTTGAACGCCAGCGTCGGTCCGTTCGACAGTTGCAGGAGGTGCAGGCCAGATTCCAATGTTTTCAGCGGCGTGATGTCGTCGCTGCCGAACACTTCTTTGGTATACGTGCTGTCGATCAGCCGCTTGAGATCAGCCGCGGGAATGTCGTCAATAAAGCGCGACAGAATATCGAATGCCAGATCGGAATAACTGAGCTCACGCAGCCGTGCAAGATCCGCCGGTTCATAGCGCGGATACGACTCCGGCATCGCCAGTCCGCCGTCGGTCGCCAGTCCTTCGAGCAGAATCTCGCAAAACGTGCGCGGCGGCATGCCGCCGCGTGTAGAAATATAGCGCATCAGCGCCCAATACCTCCCCTCTCCCACCGGGACAAGGGAACACTTGCCACGAAGTAGAGGGGTCGGGGGTGAGGGAAAACACTGCGTGCGGTAAAAATCGGCAACTACTTATCCAGTTCTTCGAGCCGGATACGCGTTACTTTGCCCGCGACGACCGGCAGTGCCTCGATTTTGCCGATTGCCGCGTTCACGTGCTTTTCTATAGTGCGGTGTGTGAGCATGATGATATCGGTCTGGTCTTCGCCTTCGTGCGGTTCTTTTTGCACCATCGCATCGATCGAAATGCCCAGATCAGCAAGGATACGCGTGATATCCGCCAGCACACCGGGCTTATCCAACACGCGCAGGCGCAGGTAATACGAGGTTTCAACTTCGCCCATCGGCAGAATGGCCACGTCGGACAATTGATCGGGCTGGAACGCCAGATGCGGTACGCGATGCTCAGGATCAACCGTCATGGTGCGCGCGACATCAATCAAATCGGCCACCACGGCGGAGGCCGTCGGCTCCGCGCCCGCGCCCGCGCCGTAGAACATGGTCTGGCCCACGGCGTCGCCCTTGACCAGTATGGCGTTCATCACGCCTTCGACATTGGCGATCAGGCGCTTGGTGGGAATCAGCGTGGGATGCACGCGCAATTCGATACCGTTGGCTTTGCGCTTGGCGATGCCCAGCAGCTTGATGCGATAGCCAAGTTCTTCGGCGTATTGAATGTCTTCACGCGTGAGTTTGGAAATGCCTTCGGTGTAGGCCGCCTCGAACTGCATCGGAATACCAAAACCGATGGCCGCCATGATGGTGAGCTTGTGCGCGGCATCGATGCCTTCGATATCAAAGGTAGGGTCGGCTTCGGCGTAGCCAAGCTTTTGCGCCTGCTTTAACACGTCATCGAAACTGGCGCCCTTGTCGCGCATTTCCGACAGTATAAAATTGGAAGTGCCGTTGATGATGCCGGCGATCCACTCGATGCGGTTCGCGGCCAGGCCTTCGCGCAGCGACTTGATAATCGGCACGCCGCCCGCCACTGCCGCCTCGAACGCCACCATCACGCCTTTTTTTTGCGCCGCTGCGAAAATCTCATTGCCGTGCTTGGCCAGCAGCGCCTTGTTGGCGGTCACCACATGCTTGCCGCTGTCGATGGCCTTCAATACCAGGTCTTTGGCAATGCCGGTGCCGCCGATTAACTCGACGACGATATCGACGTTCGGATCGTTAACTACCTTGAGCGCGTCGTCGATGACTTTGGCGCGGCCCTGCACAATGCTGTTGGCGCGCGTCAAATCCTTGTCCGCCACCACGGTGATGGCAATCGCCCGGCCTGCGCGCCGCGAGATTTCTTCGCGATTGCGCTCCAGCACAGTGAAGGTGCCGCCGCCGACGGTGCCGATGCCGAGCAGGCC
>JAYVQD010000456.1:0-4448 GCA_043777275.1 Nitrosomonadales bacterium | reverse complement strand
CCGCTCAGCGGTAGTTAGTGAGTACCCACCTATCACGTTTTTTGGCGGAGGAAACCGGTGTTTCGCGGCATTGCGCAACTGAATCTCGACAGCAAAGGCAGGCTCGCGGTACCGGCGCGCCATCGCGATGTGCTGCTCGAACGCTGCCGGGGCCATTTGGTGATAACCGCGGATGCCGACCGCTGCCTGCTGGTCTACCCGCTGCCGGAATGGGAAGTCATCCAGCAAAAACTCGAAGGCTTGTCGAACCTTGATCCGCGCGTGCGCGAGTTGCAGCGGCGGCTGATCGGCTTTGCCGTCGATACCGAAATGGATGCTGCGGGTCGTGTGCTGGTGTCGCCGGCGCTGCGGCAGTACGCGCAACTGGATAAGGCCGTAGTGCTGGTGGGGCAGGGCAAAAAATTTGAAGTGTGGAATCAGGAGCACTGGGACAGCCGCATGGAAGCCCCGGGCGGACTCGCACCCGGCGGATTGCCGCCGGAGCTGGAGGGATTCTCCTTGTGAGCGGTGGTGAGCACGTAAGTGAGCACCAAGCGGTGATGCTGGCGCAGGCGGTCGACGGTTTGAATGTGCGTGATGGCGGGGTTCGTGCAGACGGCATTTACGTGGACGGCACCTTCGGGCGAGGCGGACACAGCCGACAGATTTTGCAGTGGCTGGGCAGTGGTGGGCGGTTGATTGCGCTGGATCGTGATCCGGAAGCGATCACGGCGGGGGCGGCCATCACGGATCCGCGTTTCACATTGCTGCACGGATGGTTTGGCGAGATGCAAACGTTGTTGGCAAAAGAAGGTGTGCAAAAGAAGGATGGGGTGGATGGGATATTGCTCGATCTGGGCGTGTCCTCTCCGCAGTTGGACGAGGCGGCGCGCGGTTTCAGTTTCAGGTTCGACGCGCCGCTGGACATGCGTATGGATACGAGCCGCGGTATGACTGCGGCGCAATGGCTGGCAACAGCCGAAGAGTCTGACATCAGGGAGGTTATAAAAAATCATGGCGAAGAGCGGTTTGCTAAACAGATTGCAGCAGCGATTGTTATTGCGCGAGCGGGGGGGGCTATCAGCACCACACGACAACTTGCCACGCTCGTGGCGGACGCCGTCCCGTCGCGCGAGCCACGCCAGGACCCTGCGACGCGCACGTTTCAAGCTCTACGGATTCACCTCAATCGGGAACTCGAGGAGTTGTCGCTAGTGTTGCCCCAGTGCGTGCAACTGTTGAACCCCGGCGGACGCCTGGCGGTAATCAGTTTTCACTCGCTGGAAGATCGCATCGTCAAGCGCTTCATGCGCGGCGCGGCGGAGGGCGAACGCGTGCCCGAGCGCCTGCCTCTGCGCTCACACGAAATGCCGCAGCCGTTGATGCGGTTGATCGGCAAGGCACAGCGCCCGCGCAGCGACGAGGTGGCGCGTAATCCCCGCTCACGCAGCGCGACGCTGCGCGTAGCCGAAAAAAAATAAGGCGGTCGCACCATGGTTATGCGCATCAACCTCGCGCTGCTGGCTGTGTTGATCGCGTGTGCGCTGGCGGTGGTTAGTTCGCAGCACAAGGCGCGAAAGTTGTACGTGGAATTACAGCAGGAACAGGAGCTGGAGAAGCGTTATGAGGTGGAATGGGGCCAGTTGCAACTGGAACAGAGTACCTGGGCAATGCATTCGCGCATAGAGAAAATCGCGACGCAGCAATTGCGCATGCGCACGCCCGCCGCGGGCCGCACCCAAATCGTGCTGCCGGCGGAAACAGGCGGTGTGAAATGAACGGCGCTGTGCAGAGTCGTGGCAAAGCCCGTGGCAATCCACGCAATCCACGTGAAGTGCTTTCTGAAATTCCGCATCTGCCGGGCGGGCGTTCGGCGCTGTTGCTGGGGTTGCTGCTGCTGACTTTTGTGGCACTGGCCGGGCGCGCGGTGTATTTGCAGGGCCTGAACAACGATTTTCTTCAGGCCAAGGGTGAATCCCGTTACGCGCGCGCTATCGAAATCAGCGCCACGCGCGGCATGATCGTTGATCGCAATAACGAACCGCTGGCGATTTCGACGCCGGTGGAATCGGTGGCGGCCAGCCCCGCCGATCTCGACATCACGCCGGAGCAGACCAAAAAACTCGCCAAACTGTTGCAGACCACGGTGGTTGATTTGCAGCGCAAATTTGAAGAATCCCGCCGCGAGTTTGTGTATCTGAAGCGCCAGTTGCCGCCGGAGCAGGCTGCGCGGATTGTCGAACTCAATATTCCAGGCGTTTTCCTGCAACGCGAGTATCGCCGCTACTACCCGGCGGGCGAGGTGATGGCGCACATCATCGGATTCACCAATGTGGATGACAAGGGGCAGGAAGCGCTGGAACTTGCCTTCGAGGACCAACTGCGCGGCAAGCCGGGTCACCGCCGGGTCATCAAAGACCGCAAGGGCCGTATCGTCGAAGACATCGACAGCATCCGCGCGCCGCAGCACGGCGAACGGTTGACGTTATCGATCGACGCGAAAATTCAGTACCTCGCGTTCCGCGAACTGAAAAAAGCGATCATCGAACATCGCGCCAAGGCGGGCGGCATTGTGGTGCTGGATGCGCTCACCGGTGAAGTGCTGGCGATGGTGAATTTCCCGACTTACAACCCCAACAATCGCAACAATCATGATGCCTCGCGCGCGCGTAATCGCGCGGTGACCGATTTGTTCGAGCCGGGCTCCACGTTAAAGCCCTTCACGGCGGCCACCGCGCTGGAGGCCGGCACCGCCACCGCAGAGTCGGTGATTCAGACCGCGCCCGGCCAACTCACCATCGGCAAGGCCACCATTCATGATGCGCATCCCCACGGCGCGTTGACCGTGGCGCAGGTGATCCAGAAATCGTCGAACGTAGGCGCGGCCAAGTTGGCGCTCGGCCTGCCGCCCGAAACCTTGTGGAATGTTTTTAATAGCGTCGGCTTCGGCATCACACCGCAGTTGGGATTTCCCGGCGAGGTGGCGGGCCGCCTGCGTGCGCACGAAAAATGGAAGCCCATTGAGCAGGCGACCATGTCGTACGGCCATGGCATCTCGGTGTCGCTGCTGCAATTGGCGCGCGCGTACACCATTTTCGCATCGGACGGTGAACTGAAAGCGCCCTCACTCATCAAGCGCGACACACCCGTCGAATCGTCCCGCGTGATATCGGTGAAGACTGCACAGGCCGTGCGCAAGATGCTGGAGATGGCGGTGCAAGAGGGCGGCACCGCGCCGAAAGCGCAGATTGTGGGTTACCGCGTGGCGGGCAAGACCGGCACCGCGCACAAGCTGGAAGGACGCGGTTATGCCGCCAACCGCTACGTGTCCTCGTTCGTCGGGTTTGCCCCGGCGTCGCATCCGCGCCTGATCGTGGCCGTGATGATCGATGAGCCGAGCGCCGGGCACCATTACGGCGGCGTAGTGGCCGCGCCGGTATTCAGCGAAGTCGTGGGCGGCGCGCTGCGGCTGATGGCCGTGCCGCCGGATGCGCCGATGGACAAACTGGTGCTGCCGCCCGCAGCCGCGCCCGAAATCAAGGAAGAAGTGTGAACGTTGTGGCCGGTATCGATAGCCGCGTGATAGACACGCTGGGCATTCAGCGTCTGGTCAGCGACAGCCGCGCGCTGCGCGCAGGCGACACCTTTGTGGCGTATCCCGGCGAGGCTCGCGACGGGCGCGATTTTATTCCACAGGCGGTGCAGGCAGGCGCGGCATCGGTGTTGTGGGATGCGGCCGGGTTCAAATGGAAATCGTCGTGGCGCGCGAAGCACCTCGCGGTGCCGCGGTTGCGCCAGAAAATCGGCGCCATCGCCAGCCACGTTTATGGCAGGCCCAGTTCGCGGCTATGGATGACGGGCGTCACCGGCACCAACGGCAAAACCTCGTGCAGCCAATGGATTGCACAGGCATTCAATAAACTGGATCGCCGCTGCGCGGTGGCCGGCACCATCGGCAACGGTTTTCCGGGCGCGCTGGAAAGCGGTGTCAACACCACGCCCGATGCCGCATGGCTGCACGGTAAACTGCGCGACTGGAACCGTGACGGTGCGCGCGCGGTGGCGATGGAAGTTTCGTCGCACGGCCTCGAACAGGGACGCGTTGCCGGTGTCGAATTCGATGTGGCCCTGTTTACCAACCTCACGCGCGATCATCTGGATTATCACGGCACCATGGCGAATTACCGGCGGGCGAAGGCGCGGCTGTTCGAGTGGGACACGTTACAGTGGCGGGTGCTGAACCTCGATGATCGATGGGGTGTGGAGCTGGCGCGACCGTCGCCGCAGCGGCACGGCAGTGTGCTGGGCTACGGTTTTAACCGGCCTCTCCCTTTCCCGCTTTCCGCCGGCGGTCGTGTGCCGTGTGTGCAGGGCCGCAATCTGCGTTTGGGATTGAATGGCGTGTCGTTTGATGTCGCCACGCCGTGGGGCGCGGCGCAGGTGCGGAGCAAAGTGATCGGGCGTTTTAA
>JAYVQD010000455.1:0-4468 GCA_043777275.1 Nitrosomonadales bacterium | reverse complement strand
ATCAAACGTCCGCCCGTCTCTTTTCATAAACAGTTTGATCGACGTGCCGCTCGAAAGTTCCACAATTGTCGCCTTAATTATCGACTAGTGAGTAAATGAATTAAGAATGCAGAGGAATGCATAGATGATTTACGCCATCAGTGGCGCCGAAGCGCTGCAACGGCGCGAGGTTATTAAATCTCCCGGCACGGGGATCGAACACTGGGGTTTGGAGTTTTTCGGGCCGCGATCGTCCACCAGCGCCGCGCCGGGGCCACAGGCGACGATGACGGAAATGATCCCGAATGAAACGATAGTTCCGCATTTTCATGGCGTCACCCAGTTTCAGTTATTCCCAGCGGGCTCGGGCACCATCGGCAAGGCGGGTGACACGCTATAGCCGCTGGTGGTGCATTACAAAGATCGCCATACCGCGTATGGCCCGGTGGTTGCCGGGCCGCAAGGCCTGTCGTTCATGGCGCTGCGCATCAAGACCGGTGACTCGGCGCCGGTGTATCTCGACCGGCCCGGCTATCGTGACAAATTAAAACCCGGCAAGCGGCGCAACTTCCTGTCGGCGCCAGTGGCGCTCTCCACGGCACCCGTCATGCAACATCGCAAGCAAGCCGCGTGGGAATCGCTTTTCGATACAGAAAAAATCGACGACGAAATGGCGGCGCATGTGCTGCGGCTCGGCGCAGGCATGAGCGCGATGGGGCCTGATCCTGGAATGGCCGGCGGCTATTATCTGTTCGTAGCCAATGGCAGCCTCGACAAAGCGGGAGAAGATCTCCCGTTGTGGTCGATGATCGTGGTTGAATCGAATGAAGACGCCATCGACATCAAAGCCGGCCCCAAGGGACTCGAAGTGCTGATACTGCAATACCCGCGCGAAGCGTAATCTACACGCGCATTTTCGCGATCATCGCCTCGTCCGGGTCTTTGCCGAGGCCAGGCTCCTGCGGCACGGCAAAGTAGCCGTTGTGCACGTTAATCTGCTCGCCGAACGGGGTCGCGGCGAAGTCGCAGTAGTAGCGCTCGATCCACACCTCGCGCGCGCTCGCGGCGCATACATGGATGGACGCCAGCAAACCCGGCCCGAAGTACGGCGAGTGCGGCACCACCGTCACCCCATGCGCCTCGCCCAGCGCGAACACCTTGCGCAACTCCGTCACACCGCCGATTTTTGTCACGCTGGGTTGCGCAATACTCACCGCGCCCGCCTCGAACAAGCGCTTGAACTCAAACACGTTCGAGATATTTTCTCCAGCCGCTATCGGCGCCGGACTGGCGCTGCGCAGCCGTGCGAGCCCGCCGTGATCGTCCGGCGGATACACCGGCTCTTCGATCCACGCGAGCTTAAGGTCAGCCCACTCGCGCGAGATCGCAATCGCTTCGTCAACCGTCCACGGGCACGAGCAATCCACCATCAGCGGTACCGCCGGCCCGCAGGCCTTGCTGGCCGCGCGCACGATGTCAGTCTTGTTTTCATGCAGCTTGATCAGCCGATAGCCACGCCCGACGGCTTCGGCGATTTTGCTCACCACCATCTTTTCATTGCCATAGCGCAGCAGGCTTGCATACGCCGGCAGCGTGGATCGCGTGCTGCCGCCGAGCAATTGGTACAGCGGCATGCCGGCGCGCTTGGCCGCGATATCCCACAGCGCGATATCCACGCCCGACATCGCAAACACCACCGGCCCGCTGCGCCCCGTGTTGTACAGGCCGCGATGCAAGTCAGCCATGATCTGCGAAATCTGCGCAGGGTCTTTATCCAGGCAGCGCGGCGCGACGATTTTCTCGATCGCGGTGCGCGTGCTTTCCCAGCCCGCATTGGAAAAGGCCTCGCCCCAGCCCGTAATGCCCTCGTCCGTTTCCACTTTGACCAGCAAGGTGTGCACATCCTTCTTCGGCGCGCCGCTCGCATGCGGCACAGCGTCGTCGAGCACCAATGGGGTGCGTATCAGTATCGGTTCCACGCGGGTGATTTTCATTGTCTGCTCCGGGATGTTGGGTGTTGCCGCCGGTGCTGCGGCCGCCACTCTGTTTATTATCGATCAAATCCGCTTTTTTGTGCGGATTTGGCAACGGGCGCGCTTTTCATACTATGCTTTGTACTTCGCACTTTAGGAGACGTGCTATGCGAATTCTGCGACACCTCGCCAGCTTCGCTGCGTTGATCGCGGCCGGTATCGGCGGCGGCGCCCACGCGCAGCGCGCCGACGATTACCCGTCGCGCGCGGTGCGTGTCATCGTTCCGTTTTCGCCCGGCGGGCCGCCGGATGTGATCGGCCGGCCGCTGCTGCAAAAACTCTCCGAAGCCTTCAACCAGCCGTTCGTGTTCGACAATCGCCCCGGCGCCAGCGGCACGCTGGGTACGGACCTCGTTGCCAAAAGTCCGCGTGACGGTTACACCCTGCTCTACACCACCGGCTCGCACAACACCAACACGCTATTGATCCGCAAGCTGCCGTACGACGCGCGCCGCGATTTCGCGCCCATCTCGCAAATCACAATGTCGTACGGGCAAGTGCTGGTGGTGCATCCATCACTGCCTGCAAAAACACTGCCGGAGTTTATTGCGCTCGCGCGCGCACGTCCGGGTGCGCTGCATTTCGGATCAGCCGGTGTCGGCAATATCACACACTTGTCCGGTGAAATGCTGATATCGGCGGCCAAGATTAAACTCGCGCACGTGCCCTACAAAGGCGCCGGTCCCGCGCAAAACGATTTATTGGGCGGCCATATTGAATTGATGTTTCCCAGCATTTCGCAAATCGGCCCGCTGATACAAGCGCGGCGTGTGCGCGCGATAGCCCTCGGCGGCCCGGTGCGCGCACCCGCGTTGCCCGACGTGCCCACCTTTGCCGAACACGGCTACCCGCAAGTGGATACGCCCGGCTGGCAGGCGATGTGGGCGCCCGCCGGCACAGCGCCGGAGCGCATCGCGCGATTAAACAGCGAGATTATGCGCATTCTCAAATCGCCGGACATGCGCACGCGCATCACCGAATCCGGCCTGCGGCCCATCGGCAGCACGCCGGAAGAATTCACCGCGTTCATCGAACGCGACTATGCTTTTTTTGAAAAAGCGATACGCGCGGCCGGGATCGAGCCACAGTGAGTTGAGCCTCAGTAAATAAAACCGCCGCCGGTCGACACCCGCGGGGAACTTGCGGCGCACGCCATACTCAACGCCCTTTGTGGAAGGAATATCATGAACCTGATCTCACGCATGACCCTCGCGCTGTTGATTCTGGGCGCGCTCGCGGGCTGCGCCCTGCCCGGCTCGATCGCGCCCAACACCACCGACGCTGACGCGTTATTGAAAAAGCTGGGCAAACCCACCGAAACGCGTCCGAATCCGCAGGGCGGTGAATTCTGGGAGTACGCCTACGGCCCGGTCGGCACCGAAACGTGGCTGTTCGGCATTGATGGTGGCCGCATGGTGCGCAGTGCGGAGCAAATACTGACTCACGAACGCCTGTACAAAGTGGTTCCCGGCGTCACCACGCAGGCGCAGGTGCGCGAGTTACTCGGCAAGCCCGGCAAAATCACGCAGTTCCGCCACGAAACTGCGTGGGACTGGCGCGTCGATCTGAGGCCCACACCGGGCCATTTCTTTGTGCGCTTTGATCCCGGCGGCGTCGCGCTCGGCGTCGGCGTGCTGATGGACATGACCATCGACTCCAACGATAAAAGCGACCGCTAATCACGGCCTGCTGACGGAACGCCGTGACTTATTCGGGCTGAATCTTTGCCGCAGCGGCAACTTGCGCCCATTTGCGCTTTTCGGCCATGACGTAGTTTTTAAATTGTTCCGGCGGCTCACCGCCCGCCGTGCCGCCGAGATCAGAAAATCGCGCTTTGATCTCCGGCGAGGCCAGCACGCTTTTCGCCGCAGCATAAATTTTGTCGATCACCGACCGCGGTGTCTTCGCCGCCGTGAACAGGCCGAACCAGCCGGTGACTTCAAAATCGGCATAGCCCGCCTCCACCATTGTCGGCACCTCGGGCAACTCGGGGCTGCGCTGTTTGCCGGTGACGGCCAGTGCGCGCAGCCTGCCGCCGCGGATGTATCCCATGGTGCTCGGCAAGCTGCTGAAGATCATGTTGACCTGGCCGGCCAGCACGTCGATGAGAGCCGGGCCGGTGCCTTTGTACGGCACATGCGCGATGTCGATGCCGGTTTTAAAGCGGAACAATTCTCCCGACATGTGAACCGACTGGCCGCGGCCCGACGACGCAAAAGACAGCTTGCCCGGATTGGCTTTTGCCAGCGCCACCAGTTCGCCCACGTTTTTTGCGGCCACGGCGGGATACACCACCAGCACATTCGGATTGGAAATCACCGTGGTGATCGGGATCATGTCTTCGGGCTTGTAACTCAGGTTTTTGTAAAGCGCGTAGTTGATCGCGTTGGGACCGATGTTGCCCATCAGCAGGGTGTAGCCGTCCGGCGCCGCCGCGAGAAACGCCTGCACGCCGA
>JAYVQD010000454.1:0-17612 GCA_043777275.1 Nitrosomonadales bacterium | reverse complement strand
CGAGCGCCGCTTTCGCCAAACCGGGGCCGATAGACGCAGCCACTTCCGCGACCGTCACCGCATTGTCGTACGACCTGACCGAACCATCTGGAAGCTTTACATTGACCATTCGTTTACCTCATCTCTCCAAACCACAACACCAATAAAAAAGTGCGGACTAGCCGCACTCTTTTCAGACAATATTAACGAACACAGACGCGACTAGGCATTTGATTGCAGGATATGGCAAGTTCGTGTCATCAGTTTAACCATGGCGCTCAATGCAAACTTTCCCGTGCGATTCGTGTTTCGTAGTGGTTATTGGTAGGCGCGATTGGACTCGAACCAACGACCCCCACCATGTCAAGGTGGTGCTCTAACCAGCTGAGCTACGCGCCTGGAAAAATGCGATTTTAGCGGAATCGGCTAAACAATGCCACTCCCTATTTTGCACGCGCCACGCTATGATGGCGGTATCCTGTTCAGCGCGGACACCCCCTATGAAACGGCGTCGTTCATCTTCTTCGGTAACGCTTGTACTTGTTGGCGCTTCGGCCTTGTCCGCTTGCGGCCAAAGTCCGCAGAGTACGGACACCATGCGGCGTGATACATACGCGTCCAAAGCCGATTGCGTACAAGACTGGGGGGCCGATCCCGCCAAGTGCGAGCCCGCGAAATCCGGCATCAGTAGCACCAGCACCCGCACAGGCGGTTCGCACTACTGGGGCCCGGCCTATTCGCACGGCAACTACGGCAGCAGCCGCAATTCGTTGAGCGACGGCTCCACCAGTGACGCGCGGCCTGGCAGCCGCGCTATCGGCACAACGGGCGTATCACGCAGCGGCTTTGGCTCCAGCGCGTCGTCTCACGGCAGCAGTAGCAGCCACGCGAGCAGTAGCGGCAGTTGATGGAACGCGAAACGCTCACGCCGCGCGCCGACTGGCAGCGCCAGTTCGAGGATCTCGGCTTTCATTTTCATAGTCTTGATGGTGTGTATTGGGACGAATCGGCGTGTTATCGCTTTTCGACCAGCGAAATCGACATGATCGAAGAAGCCACGTGGAAACTGCACGAGTTGTGCATCGCCGCCATCGATCACGTCATCACCAAACGCGCGTTCAAGCCGTTCGCGCTGCCCGACTGGTTTATCGAATACGTGGTTGATTCGTGGGAGGCCGATGACCCCACGCTGTTCGGACGTTTTGATTTCCGATACGACGGTATCAACGCGCCCAAGCTGCTGGAATACAACGCCGACACGCCCACCTCGCTGATCGAATGCGCCGTCGCGCAATGGAACTGGCAGCAGGAAATCAAACCGCGCCACGATCAATTCAACTCGCTGCACGACCGGCTGATCCAGCGCTGGAAAGAAATCCGCGATCACTACGAAAACCCGGTGGTGTACTTCGCTTGCGTCAAAGACAACATCGAGGATTTCGGCAACGTCGAATACATGCGCGACACCGCCATGCAGGCCGGCATCAACACGCGGCAGATTTTCATGGAAGACATGGGCTGGGATGCGCGCACCGGGCAATTCGCCGATCTCGACAACAACGGAATACCCGCACTGTTCAAACTCTATCCGTGGGAATGGCTCGCCAACGAGGGTTTCGGCCCGCACCTGCCGCTGTCGTCCATACCGGTGATCGAGCCTGCGTGGAAAGTGCTAATGAGCAGCAAGGCGATACTGCCTGTGCTGTGGGAACTCAACCCCAATCATCCCAACCTGCTGCCCTGCTACTTTGACCAAAGTAAACTGCCATCCCGGCAATTCGTGCGCAAGCCGATTTACTCGCGTGAAGGCGCCAACGTCGAACTGCACACCTCACGCGGCACCATCGCGCAGCCGGGCAGTTATGGCGCCGAAGGGTTTGTGTATCAAGCCTATTCGGCGCTGCCGGATTTCAACGGCAATTTTCCGGTGGTCGGCAGTTGGATCGTCGGCGACAAAGCCGCCGGCATGGGCATCCGCGAAAACACGCAGCAGATCACCACCAACACCAGCCGCTTCGTACCGCATTATTTTACCTGAGCAATTTACCTGAGAGAAAACCATGGACATCATTAAGCAATCTATCGGTGGATTCCCCGCATTCGTGATTTATCTGGCCGCCGCGCTGGCGCTGCTCGCGATATTTCTTTTCATCTACATCAGAATCACGCCGTATCGCGAAATGGAATTGATACGCGCCGGCAATCTCGCCGCCGCCATCAGCCTGTCGGGCGCGATGATTGGCTTTATCATTCCGCTCACCAAAGCGATCGCGCAAAGCGGCAGCCTGCTCGACATGCTGCTATGGGCCGGCATCGCGCTGGTGGTGCAACTGCTGGCTTACGCCGTAGTGCGCATGATTATTCCCGGCATTGCCAAAGACATTCCCGAGGGCAAGGTCGCACAAGGCGTGTTCCTCGGCGCGCTGTCACTCGCCACCGGCTTGTTAAATTCAGCGTGCATGACCTACTAAATCCAAAATAGTCATACCACCGTAAGCGTTTGTTTTAATTGATTTTTATTTGAAGACAATTATTGCCATCGCGCTCGCGACCGGCGCGTTCACGCCCCCTGCCGCGCACGCGCAAGTGTATCCCTCACGCCCGATACGGTTGGTCATCCCGTATTCGCCGGGCGGCGCCACCGATGTTCCCGGACGACTGATCGCCGCGAAACTCTCAGACATCTTCGGCCAGCAAGTCATCGTCGATAACCGCCCTGGTGCCGGCAGCAGCATCGGCTCTGAAATCGTCGCGCGTGCGCAACCCGACGGCTACACGCTGCTGCTCACCGGCACACCGTTTGCCGTGTTGCCCGCGCTCTACAGCAAATTGCCGTTCGATCCTGCGCGCGATTTTGCGCCGGTGATGCAAGTCGCCAATGCGCCCAACGTGCTGGTGGTGCATCCCTCACTCGGCGTGCGTTCAACCAAAGAATTAATCTCGCTCGCGCAATCACAGCCCGGCAAAATCAACTACGCCTCCGGCGGCACCGGCGGCGCAACGCATCTCTACGCGTCGTTGTTTTTGACCATGGCAAAAATCAACATGACCCACGTGCCCTACAAAGGCAGCGGCCCCGCCACGGCGGATTTACTCGGCGGCCACGTCAAAGTGGGATTGCCCGGCATCGCCATCGTCATCCCCCACGCCAAAGCGGGACGCATGGTTGCACTGGCCGTCACCAGCGCCAAACGCGCACCGCAGATACCCGACGTGCCCACCATCGCTGAATCCGGTGTGCCAGGTTACGACGCGGCAACATGGTTCGGTTTGTTTGCACCCAAAGGAACACCCACAGCAGCCATCAACCGGTTGCACAGCGAAATCGTCAACGTGCTGCGCCTGCCGGATGTGGAAAACGGCTATTTGATTTCGGGCAATGTTGCTGTGACATCACGGCCCGAGGAATTCGGCGCGTTTATCCGAACCGAAATCGTGAAGTGGGGACAGGTGGCGCGGGAGGCGAAGATCCAGGGGGAGTAGCTACCCGTAATCGCAGGGCGTCAATATGCGCAGCGCATTGCGCCGAATGTGTGTGGCAGAGCAGCCCTTCGGCACAATAGGGATTGCGCCCTACAAAAACTCAAGCCGGCATCGTAGCCACAATCGAAGCCCGCGACTTCACCGACTCATACCATGCCGCCAACTGCGGACGCGGCCCGCGCCAGTTTTCATCCGCAAAACGAAAATCCAGATAGCCCAACACACACGCCGCGCCGATCTGGCCGATGCCGAATTGCGCTCCCCATCCGGACGCTTCCGAAGCGAGCGCATCAAGCCCATTGCGTATCTTGGTGAATTGCCCTTTCACCCAATCGTCCCAGCGGCATTGTTCTGGACGCACAGCGGTTTCGTAGCGGCACAGCACCGCCGCATCGAGTATGCCATCGCACAGCGATTGCAGCCTGAGCGCGTCCCATCGCGTGGCATCCGACGGGATAACATGCTCACCCGGGTGCAGACTATCGAGGTATTCGCAAATGACAGATGAGTCGTAGAGTATTTTTCCGTCGTTGGTTTCCAGCGCGGGGATTTTCACCAACGGGTTGCGCGCAGCGAGATCCGCATTCGGATTAACCGGTGACACCATGACAGCGATTTCTTCGATACGCGGTAACAATCCCGCCTCGCGCGCGACGATGCGCACTTTACGGGCGAAGGGTGATGCGGGGTTGTGCCATAGACGCATGGGATTCTCCTTTTCTAAACGGCAAGTTCACTAAAAAACCACCACTGTCGTTCCCGCGCAGGCGGGAACCCATAACACATTCGCTCGTCCCGCCGCCTCATGGATTCCCGCCTTCGCGGGAATGACGGTGAGGATACTTGGCAATGCAGCCTACTTCCCTGCCAGCAACCGCCCCCACCCCTCCACCGGCGGCGCGATGCCTGCGGCTATCAACCGCCACGGCTGCGTAATCGGATTGGTCACTACCGGGATACCAAAATCTTCTTCGAGTATCGGCACCGCTGCAAGGCTGCGCCATGCGCCACCCGCCAAAAACAAGGCATCGGCCTTGGGCGCTTTGCGCATCGCTTCACGGCCCAACTGAAAGGCCAGCTTCACGCCTTCTTCGATGCTCATCGAAAACGCCTGCTTCGCCCATTGGCCGACGCCGGTGATGGTGAGCACTTCGATGCCGGCCTCTGTCAGATAATCCGTCACCCGTTTATTCAGCGGATCAGACCAGCGGCTGGCCACCGCAATGCGTTTTGCGCCGAAATGCTTGAAGGCGGCAACGGTGGCTTCGGCATGTGAATCCGCCACCACGCCGTGCTTGCGCGCGGTTTCTTCCATCAACGCCAGCACTTTCGGACGGCTCAATTGCGAGGCAATCGGAAAACCCGCGAGGGTGATGCTGTTCGCGCCTTGCTTCACCAGTTCATCGACGCACGACCAGTAGCGCTGGCCTATCGCTTCATGCACGCTTTCGCGGGTGTAATCGGAGACATCTATCGAAGAGGAAATGCGTTTGATGTCGGGCGGCAGCAGGGGTTGCGGCTGCGGCAACGGGTGGATGGCAGGGCCGATCGGGGTGACAGTGCCGAGAATGTAGCGGGGTTTTGTTGGGTCGTTCATGGCAGGCTCCGAATTTTTGGGATGCATGGTACGTCGTGCTTACATGCACCCCCTCACCCTGACCCTCTCCCCCGTGTCCGGGGGAGAGGAGATTATATTTCTGGTATGGCTACCTACACTACCGCCGAAGCCGCAAATAAATCTCCGGCAGTTTGTTCGGCAGGCTGTTGATGTGATCCAGCACGAGGTAGTGCCCGGCGCCGAAAATCTGCGGCAAATATTGATTCGCCATGGTATCGACGGTGATGCAAAACGGATGCACGCCCTTGGCCACCGCTTCTTTCACTGCCATGCGGGTGTCTTCGTGCAGATAGCGCCGGTCACCACCGTCGTCGTAATCTTCGGGGCGGCCATCCGACAGCAGCAACAGCAAGCGGCGGCGGCTGTCCACGCGCTCAAAGTGTTTGGTGGCGTGGCGTATCGCCGCACCCATGCGCGTGGCGAGGCGGCCCGACATGCCGCCGATCTGGCTGCGCACGTCGTCGTTGTAGGCTTCGTCAAAATCCTTGATGTTGTAGTAGCTCACGTTGTCGCGGTACTTGGAACAAAAACCGGCAATCGCGTAGTTGTCGCCGACTTCCTCCATGCCCTCGGCGAACAACAGCACACCGGCGCGAATGCGGTCCACCAGCCGTCCGCCGCCTTCGGGCAGGTGCTGCATGATCGAGGTGGACATATCCGCCAGTAAAATCACCGATATTTCGCGCTGGCGCATTTCGCGCCGCCGGTAAATGGCGGGTATCGGCGAACGGCCGGCGATTTTTTCAGAGACGTATTCGACCACCGCATTCAGATCGATTTCGTCGCCGTCCATCTGCTTCACCTTGGGCGACATGCGCGTGGGCTTTTGCGATTGAATGGCTTTTTTCAGACGCTTCAACGCGCCGGCGTATTGCTTCATCAGGCGATTGGTCTCGGTGGTATTCGATTCACCGAGGCGCTTTTCCTGCACCCAGCTCCAGTTCTTTTTGTAGCGTGATTCGCGGTAATCCCATTCCGGGTACGGCACACCTTTATCCGCCGGGCCGCGCCCGCTCTGCTGGCCATCGGGTTTGCTCTCCGAGCGCTTGGCGGCGCCGCTGGTTTCGCCATAACCCGCGGTTTCCTGCCGCTCGCCGCCATCTTGTTGATCGCCCGCTTCAGCTTCGTTCGGTGTTTCGCCTTCGTCTTCGCCCTGCTCGTCGGGCTGATTTTCCTGCTCGGCGCCGGGCTGGCTTTGCGAGTTTTCGTCCGGGTTGTCCTGCGGATGCGCATCACGCGATGAATTCGGCCCGCGGCCCGGCAGATACGCCGCCGCAAAGGCCTCGGCATCTGTCACGCGCGGCAACGTGTTCTGCGCAAACACCTCGCCGGCAATGCGGCAGGCATCGGCCAGCGTCGCAGTGCGCTCGTAAAGCGGCGCGAAACGCGCATCGAGCGCAGGCACGCCGCGCGCCGCCCGCAAGGCGTCTTCCGCCGTGGCTATCGCCAAATCGTAGTACGCCGCTGTTTCAGCATGCCTGACATGCACCGCTTTCGCATTCGCGATCAGCCGCTGAAAATAGTTTGGGATATGTTTTTGCAAGCGCGATTCGATACGCAGGTCTTCGCATAGATCGAAAATCAACTGAAAGCGCATCGCGTCTTCGCCAAAACGCATGAAAATCGGCGCCCACGATACCGGGCCGGATTCCGGGAATTCAAGATTCGCATCGGCGAACATACGGCGCATCGCCGCGCGATCAAAGGTGCCGTGGCGCATATGCCCCGCCGCGTGCAGCACCGACAAAATCGCTTCTTCGCGCGTGCCCATCACCGCCGGGAAATACAGCGTTTGCCCGTCCATCTCCATGAACGGACGGCCTTTCTCCGGCGACCAACTGCTCTCCTTCAACTCCATGCCTTCGCCGAACCACACGTCGACCAAGATGCCGAGCAAGCGGTTACGGTCGGCTAACTTGTAGCCCTGCATGTTTTCCAGCAGCAGCGCGAGGCTTTCTTCCGACTCCAGACGGAAATAGGCTTCGCCGCGCGTGCGGCCCGACTGCATGATGTCCGCGCCGCGCATCGCCCACGGCAGCACCGCTTGCGCGCCGAGCAGATTGCGCACCCGTATGGCGCCCGGCAAAAACGTCGCCAGTTGCAGCTTGCGGGTGTCGTATAGCTCTGCGGCGGCCGTATTCAGTTGCTCAATCGCCGCAATGCCGCCTCCGCGACCGGAGATTTCCAGCACCGGCGTGGTGAAGTAGGCGCAGCCGCTGTCAATGGAACGCGCGCACCACGCCATGCCGATGGCGGCCCAACGCTCCTCGCCCGCATGGCCCAGCGAGCCGAACGCGCGCGGCAGGTTTTTCATAAAACCTTCGATAGCCGGCGACGAATGGCGCCAGCGCATGATGGCGAGTGCCTGGCGCGTCCACGGCAACACCACTTCAGAGATTTTTTCGGCCTCGCGGCTGCCGCGCACGAAAGCCTTGCCAGCCTCGCGATCAAAATCAAACAGCGTGCGGCAGGCGTGAATCCAGTCAAGCGTGACCGCCTCGCCGTGCGGACGAATAACCGGCAGAACGGCTTCGATTTCAATTAGCAGTTCAGCGCTGGATTCGCGGATCGCGTCCAGCAGAGTGCGAATTTCAGGTGAACTCACGGCGTTTCCAACCGCAGCAGCATCAACTTACACCGCGAAATGCGCGTTGACGATTTCCATCAGCGCTTCGGACAGCTCCGGATCATCGGTAATCGGATTGACGATGGCCACCTGGCACGCTGCCACCGGATCAAGCCCCGCGCCGATCATCGACGCGGCGTACACCAGTGCGCGCGTGGAGGTGGCTTCTTCCAGACCATGGTCTTTTAACAACCGCGCTTTGCGGCCGGTCGAGACCAACTGCTGAGCGACTTCGTGCGACAGTCCCGGCACTTCGCTCACCAGAATTTTGCGCTCGACTTCTTCGCTGGGGAAATCAAAATTCAGCGCAATAAAACGCTGCTTGGTCGAAGGCTTCAAATCCTTCAACACCGTTTGATAACCGGGATTGTATGAAATCACCAGCATGAAATCTTCATGCGCGTCGATCTCCTGGCCCTTTTTCTCGATGGTGAGTTTGCGGCGATGGTCGGTCAACGAATGAATCACCACGGTGGAATCGGTGCGCGCTTCGACGATTTCGTCGAGGTAGCATATTGCACCGGCTTTCACCGCGCGCGTGAGCGGGCCGTCCTGCCATACCGTCTCCGCGCCTTCGAGCAGAAAACGCCCGACCAAATCGGAACTGGTCAAATCTTCGTGGCACGACACCGTGACCAACGGGCGCTTCAACTGAAACGCCATGTGCTCCAGAAACCGTGTCTTGCCGCAGCCGGTGGGGCCTTTTAACATCACCGGCAAGCGGCGTTTGTAGGCGGCCTCGAACACCGCAATCTCGTTGCCTTGCGGTTCGTAATAGGGCGATATCTCGCCCGCTTGCGGTAACTGAACAATGTCATGCTCCACGCCACGCTGGCGCGCTGTTGCTGTCTTCATCGCTTCCTCGAATTGCTATTAAATGGGATCAATACGAATCTTAACATCCGCGCTGGCGCTGCACGCGTGCCGAGTTAACGCATTGCTTTAACGCGCCGCAATCTGGAACGCGCTCGATCGATACACCCCAACTGTTCAGCGTGCGAGCGCGGGCATAGAATGCATTGTCGACGCGCGCGGCAAGCGGGATCAATGGCAAGCCGCCAAATCATTAATATAAAAATATTCAATAAAAACAAATACTTACATAATTTTCGTTGCAGGGAGAAAACAATGAAAACATTCGTCGTCGCCGCCATCGTTGCGCTCACTTTCACACTCGGAAGCTGCACCTCCACGCCCGGCGGCACGCCGCGCTATCAAGTCGATCCGTTCTGGCCCAAGCCCTTGCCGAACCAATGGACGCTGGGCCAGGTGGCGGGCCTGCACGTCGATAGCAAAGACCATGTGTGGATCATTCATCGGCCCCGCACCATTGAAAATCTGGAAACCGGCGCCGCGCAAAATCCGCCCACGGCGAAATGCTGCCGCCCCGCGCCGGCGGTGATCGAGTTCGACGCGGCAGGCGCCGTGGTGCAGGCATGGGGCGGGCCGGCCGATGGCCAACAGGGTTACGACTGGCCCACCAATGAACACGGTATCTACGTCGATCCCAAGGGCGATGTGTGGATCGGCGGCAATGATCCGAAAGATCACCATATCCTCAAGTTCACGCGCGACGGAAAATTCATTCTGCAAATCGGCAAGCCCGGCAAATCCGAAGGCAGCAACAGCACCACGCAACTGGGCCGCCCCGCCTCGATGGAACTCGACCCCGTTGCCAATGAACTTTACGTCGCCGACGGCTACGGCAACAAACGCGTGATCGTGTTCGACGCGAGCACCGGCCAATACAAGCGCCACTGGGGCGCCTACGGCCACAAACCCGACGACACCAAAATGCGCCAGTTCAACCCGGAGTCACCGCAGTTTGCCAACCCGGTGCATTGCGTGCGCCTGGGCCGTGACAACCTGCTCTACGTATGTGACCGCACCAACAACCGCATTCAGGTGTTCGAGAAAACCGGCAAATTCGTGCACCAGTTTGTGATCGAACCGAAAACCCTGATTAACGGCACGGTGCATGACATGATTCTGTCGCCCGACCCGCTGCAAACCTACTTGTTTGTCGGCGACGGCACCAACGGCGAAATCTACATCGTGCGCCGCGACACCGGTGAGCGCGTGGCGTCATTCGGCCGCCTCGGGCGCATGGCCGGCGAGTTTTATGGGCTGCACAACCTGGCGGTGGATAGCCGCGCCAATCTGTATACGGCGGAAGTGCGCACCGGCAGGCGGGTGCAGAAGTTTGCACCGCAGTGAAAGTGCCCGGCTACACGCGCACCACTTTGTAAGCAGTGCCGAAGCGGCCAAAATCATTGCTGGTAACCCCATTGCGCGCCGAGCCTTGATATTGTTTTAGCGGACGCACAACCGTCACTTTAATGATCGCGCTCTCGCCCGCCTTGACCGCACCCGCGTGTACCGCCACTGCGGCCAGCGGCGAATCGCTGGTATAGATATCGGTGCCCCACAAGCGCCCTTGCGTGTCGCCCTGCACGCGAAAGTAGTACGTCGCACCCACCGGACTGCACAAATCAACCATCGTCGGCGGCGCGTCGGACGCGAGAAAGCCCTGATCGAGCAGTTGGCGCAACTGCCGGGGCGTGAGTTGCTGCTTGCGGTCGAAATAGGCAACCAGTTCTTGCATGACTTTCATGATGTTTCCTTTCGACTATGTACCCATGGCACCCATTCGCACCACCCGCCCGTACGACGGATGAAACGCCGCGCTCGCGGTTTGTGATAGCACCCACAACACGTTATACGGCGGCGCATAGCGCGGGTAATCGATTTCGCCATCGGTGATTACGATCACTGACCGCACCGCCGGATCGCGCGCCAGATGATTCATTCCCGGCGCGAGATCACTGCCGCCATAGCCGCTCACCTGAAAATGTTCCAACTGCGCTGGATCAACACAGTCATCCGCCGTCACCGCGGTATCGCATTGCACGAGGCGCACTTGATCGACACCGGCCGCATCACAGAAATCGGCGATGGCGCCGAGCGCGCGCGGAATGTCGTCCGCCATCGAGCCGCTGGTATCGAGCACCATGTTGAGCATCCAGCCCTCGCGGCGACGGCCCGGCAGCACGCCATCCACGCACGCTTCGCCGCGCCGCGATGGGCGCGTAAAGGTGCGCTCGCCCGGTGCTACCGATTCCAGCCAGCGTTGCAGCGCCGCTTCCCATGGCGGCCGGTACATACCGCGCAGCGCGGCTACCGTCTGCGTGTCGCCGCTTGCATCGAACCCGCGCAACCCTTTCATCGCGCCCATCGCTTTGGCCAGACTCAACGCCTTGGCGGCGAGTTCTTTCATCGCCTCGGCTTGCGTGGCCTGCTCTGTGACCTCGTTCGGAAACAGTTGTTTTTCAAGGGCATTATCCAAAACGTCACCCGCATCATCAGCGTCGCCGGATTCGCCTTTGCCCTTCTTCGTGCGCTTGCCGGGCTGAAACATCCGCTCCACGGTGGTCGATTCACCATCGAACACGCGCGTTTTGGAGGGCATTTGCGCCGCGTTTTTGCGCATCTCCAGCACAATCTGCTCGGCGGATTTCTCGCGCGCGCCAGGCATATCAAGCCCGCCCGCGGGAATCTCCTGAAAGCCCAGTTCGACGCGCAGCATGTCGTTGATGATGTAGTCGTGCGCGTAGTTAAACTGCACGCGGTCAGAGCCACGCGCGCGATCGTGCGTGCGCAGCGCCAAATGCAGCATTTCGTGCGCCAGCACAAACACCAGTTCATTGTTCTTCAACCTGGCGACGAACGCCGGATTCGCCACCATGCGCCCCGACGCGAATACGCCTACCGTCGGTACGCGCGCATCGATCGACACGCGCGCGGCGGCGACCAAACCCGACAAATGCGGAAACGGCACGGTGACCATGCGCAGCCCCTGTTGGATGCGCGCCAGCGTGTCGCCTGCGGACAGAACAGCGCCCATCAAATCCGCGCCACGTTTTTGAGCAAATCGAACATCGCCTTGTCCGCGCCCAGCGCACCCCAGCGCTCCACCAGATCGGTAATCAGCGTGAGTTGATTTTCGGCGGGCAGGCTGCGCAGAAATCGATTGATGGTGCGCGGCTTGATGTCGGTGAATTTTTCGTCGCGCACTTGTTGCCGGATGCAATTCAAAATAAACCAGCGCCCGGCTTCGCTTTTGGGCAGCGCTTCGGGGTGTTCAACATAGTAGGCCGGCGGTTGCATCGCGCCGATCAGTTCTTCGGCCAGCGCGCAGAACACCGCCGCGTCTTCCGCCGACAGACGCCCGAACGCGAGCGCACGCCGTGTCTCACGCGTGAGCACGCCCGCGCCGTGCGCGAGATCGAGTGCGCGCGACAGCAACGCCCACGCGCGCGGTGTGGAAAACGGCGCCGGATCGGGCGGCACCGCGCGCATCAGCGCGTCGGGCATGGCGCGCAGAAAACTGATGATTTCGGAGCGCACGCGGTTGCGCGCCGCCCACACAAACCACTCCTCGTGATCGACACGCACATTCAAAATCGTCACGCGATTGACCAGCGCCGAACTCATCGCGCGCACCAGCGCGCGGTCCTGCATGCGGTTGCCCGCGGCCACCACCCACGTGCCGTCGGGCAAAGCGTGTTCGCCGAGGCGGCGTTCGAGCAGCAGCGAGTAAAACGCTTTTTGCACGTCGGGCGCGCACGCGGGCAATTCATCCAGAAACAGGCAGAACGGTTCGGCATTCTCCGGCAACAAAATACGCGGCGGACAGAACACCGAACGCTCGCCGATGATGCGCGGAATGCCGCTCACATCCTCCGGCGCAATTTGCGTGCCGAGCAGGGAACGGCACGGCAGCCCGGCTTCCCGCGCGGCCTGAAACACCATGTCGGATTTGCCCACGCCGGGCGGCGCCAGCAACAGAAAACTCTGTTCGTGCGCCATGCATTGAATCAGCTTTTTTGCCTGCTCAAGCGTAATGCTTTCTTCCAGCGCGCTCGCGCTTGCCGCCACATCAGGATGGCTCATAGCTCCCCTTTCCACTGCACACCGCGTTAATGCGGCATTGAGCGGAAACGCGGGGACGGCATGGCACGTTGACAGCGCCGGCGCCGCGTCCTACGGAACCAGCCGCCGCGTCACATCGCTGAACAGCTCATCGACCGTGAATTTTCGCGGAATAAGTCCCTGCTGCACGGCATACTGAATAATCAATTCAAGACTGTTGCGCATGGCATCGACGCCCTGCGGAAACCGCTCCACGCCATCACCGGCGGGTGGCGCGGCTTTACGGGCATCCACCAGCAAACGAAAAACACGCTGCGCCAGTTCAGGCTCGGCTTCCAGCAACGACTGACGCATCACAACCATGTGATTGACCGGCACCGCATGGTGACGTTGATACCACGCCTGCGCGGCAGCGGCGGGGTTGGGGATGAGTGATTGCAAGCGCGGGTCCTGGAGCTGTGCGCCGCTCATCACCGCCGCGTCGATCTCGCCTGCCAGCAGCATGGATTCCATGTCTTTATTCGCGGCGGCGCGCACATACCCGGCGGGATCGGTGATTTCGGCCACATGCGCGTCCTCGAATGTGACCCACCGCACCTTATCGAGATCAACGCCATATTCATTTTGCAGAATGCCGCGTACCCATGTGACGGTGGTCACTGAATACGAGCGTATACCGACTTTGCGGCCCGCAAGGTCGGCGGGGGTGAGCGCCTCGCCGGCACGGCACACAATGGATTCGTGCTGGAATTTGCCTTGCACCACCACGGGCAGCAGCACCAGCGGTTTGCCGTGCGCCTTGGCTGTGAGATAGGTGGCGATGGCGAGTTCCGCCACATCGAATTCAACATCGCGCACCACGCGCTTAAACGCATTTTGCGGCACTTTGACATCGGCGAACTCAAACGCAAGGCCGGGGTCGCGCACGCGCCCCTGTTTCAGCGCCAGCGTATTCGGGTAGTCGCCGAGCATGGCTTTCAGTGTTCTTACGCTTACGTTGTTGCCGGTGTTCATACCATTCCTTTCTGGTGGGCACGCAAACTTTGCATGCTATACAAGCGCGTCAGGATTCACAAACAGGTCTTCCGCCGCGGCGCGATGCCGGATCAACCCCTGCTGATGGCAATAGCGGTTGAGCGCCTCGATCGCGGGGCGATTTTCCGCCAGGCCATAGGGCAGCGGGTCGCCAACCACAGCGGCCATGCGCCGGTACAAATCGTCCCTGTCCGATACCGACTCGCCCGCATGGAGTTGACGAAGATAAAGCTCTTTGGATTGAAGAAAGGCATCGTACAACGCCTTCGCCACCCACGGATGGCTGGCGAGCAGCGCATCTTTCACCACCACCAAACTGTGCACGGGGTAGATGCCGGTTTTGCGAAACCACGCTGCTTCCCGTTGCGGCGCATCGGCAAACAGTTCAGGGTATTCCATCGGACGCTGTTCCTGAGCCGTCCAATTCGCCTGAGGCGGCCCGGCGCGGCCGATACCGGCGTTGCCGGTAAAAGCCGCGTGCAGATCGCCATCCGCCATCAAATCGGCCAACGAGCGGCCGGCGGGCGCCTGCACCACATTCGACGGTAACGCCACGCTCTGCACATGCTCTTCATCATCCACCACCCAGGTAATTTTGGAGAGATCAACGCCATAGTCATTCTGGAATATGCCGCGCGCCCAGATGCCCGTCGTCACCGAGTAGGCACGCACCCCCACGCGCTTGCCCTCGAGATCTTTGGGCGAGCGGATGCCAGCATCGGGGCGGCACACAAAACCGTTGTGGTGAAAATTGCGATAGGTAAAAACCGGCAGCGCCTTGATCGGCAAGCCCGCTTCGCGCGCGATCATATAAGTCGCGGAAGCCATTTCGCAAACGTCAAACTCCAGATCGCGCACCATGCGCCGAAAGGCGGCAATGATCGGTTTGACCTCGATAAAATTCGGCTGGACGCCCGCGATGGGAATTTGCCCGCTCTTGAATGCGGCGGTGTGTCCGTAGGTGGCGATGGCAAGCTTTAGCGGCAGTAGGGATTTTTCAGGCATGGCGGTCACGGGTTTCCGGTGTTGGGGTGAGCTGCGCGAACTGCCGGGAAAAATAACCCTGGCGACAACGCAGCAAGCCGAATCTTTGCAGCGCGGGTGGACATGCCGTTAGCGTGAACCTTCTGCTTCGGCCCGGCCCCACCTAAAGCAGCACAGGCCGATTCGGCAACTCATCGGGGTTTTCCGCGCGCGCGGGGAAATGCCGTGTCAACAGCGCTGTAATGTCACGCAAGCCCGCCGTCACGCCTGCTTCGAATTGGCTTTGGCGAAATGCGGCTTCCATGCGCGCGCAGATCGCGTCCCATTCGGCTTGCGCGACCAGCGCGTTGATGCCGCGATCAGCGACGATTTCAATATCACGATCGATGAGTTGAACGTAAATCAGCACACCGCTGTTTTGCGCGGTGTCCCACACGCGCATTTGCGAGAACATGCCGATGGCGCGTTGCCGCGGCGTCACGCCCCGCAACAGCGCGCACAGGTCGAGATCAGCCTCTATCGCAATGCGCAGTTCGCCGCAGTGCTGCTGCTCCGATTGCGCAATCACGGCTTCGATGCGCGCCAGCACCGCGCCGCCAAAGGGTCGTCGCGCCCACCAGCCTGGAGTTATTAAGTGTTTGATTAGTCGTAACATTTTACCAACTCCCGCTCGCTCCACCGCCACCGAAATCACCGCCACCACCGCTCCAACCACCGCCGGATGATCCGCCGCCCCCACCACCACCCGCCATGCCGCCCAGCACGGAAAGGCCAATCAGACAAAACACAAACACGATAACGCCGACGATAGCGCCACCGGCAACACCGCCGCCAAGAAACGCTGCGGCCACACCAGCGAGTATGCCCGCGATCACGGCACCCAGCAACACACCAAAAATCGAACGCAAAATTCCGCCCAGAAACACCACCCCTATCGCGCCCCAGGTCAGCGTATCGTCGATGGTGACGTTCGATGACGCGCCGCCGCTCTTGGACGCAGCCGCGGGCAACGGCTCGCCGTCAACAACCTTGATGATGCGATCAACACCGGCATTCACACCGCCCGCGAAATCGCGTTGTTTGAATGCGGGAACAACGAACTCGTCAATGATGCGCTTGGCGGTGGCGTCAGGCAGCGCGCCTTCGAGGCCGCGGCCCACTTCGATGCGCAGCTTGCGGTCGTCCTTGGCGATCAACAGCAGCACGCCGTCGTCCACGCCTTTGCGGCCGAGCTTCCATTGCTCGGCCACGCGTATCGCATACTGCTCTACGGTTTCCGGCTGCGTGGTAGGCACCAGCAGCACGGCAATCTGGCTACCCTTTTTTTGCTCGAAGGCGGCGAGCTTGTTTTCCAGCACAGCCAGTTGATCTTGCGCGAGCGTGGCGGTGAGATCGGTCACGCGCGCCTTCAACAGCGGCACCGCCACATCGGCGAACGCGACTATCGACGCACAAAACAAAACTGCCGCGAGGAACACTCGCGGCAGTGCCGGAAAACCACGCATCAAACGTTACGTGCGTTACTTGGCGGCAGGCGCGGGCGCCGCAGCCGGCTTCGCGCCGAAATCAATCTTCGGCGGCTCGGCGATGGCTTTTTCGTCATCTACCGTGAACTGCGGCTTGACCTTGAAGCCGAACAGCATCGCCGTCAGGTTGCTCGGAAATTGCCGCACGGTGCCGTTAAATGCCTGCACCGACTTGATGTAACGGTTGCGCGCCACCGTAATGCGATTCTCGGTGCCTTCGAGCTGCGCCTGCAAATCACGGAAGTTCGCATCGGATTTCAGCTGCGGATAATTTTCAGCCACCAGCATCAGCCGGCCGAGTGACGACGACAACTCGCGCTGCGCGGCCTGAAATTTCGCAAACGCGACCGGATCGTTTACCAACTCCGGCGTCGCCTGGATCGAACCCACCGATGCCCGCGCCTTGGTTACGCCCAACAAAACTTCTTTTTCCTGTGCGGCAAAACCTTCAACCACCTTCACCAGATTGGGAATCAGGTCGGCGCGGCGTTTGTATTGATTCAGCACTTCAGCCCACGCGGCGCTCACCTGCTCGTCAGTGGTTTGCAAGGTGTTGTAGCCACAGCCGCCCAGCAGGGTCGCAGCAGTCAGCAATACCAGTGCGGTTAAACGTTTCAGCATGGCACCCTCCTTGGTTTAGTCAGACGCATTCTATATGGTTTCGCCTGCGGCAGTTTTCAAGCCCGCCATCGAATCCATGGTATCCACCGCAAAGCACAGGTCTTCCCACGCGTGCGCTTTCTCGGACAAGCTGCGTAACAAATACGCCGGATGGTAGGTCACAATCAGCGGAATGCCCCGGTATTGATGCACCTTGTTGCGCATGCTGGCGACCGTTGCTTCGCGTGCCAGCAAATTGACCGCGGCCACTTTGCCGAGTGCGACGATGAGTTTGGGCTGGATCAGTTCAATTTGCCGGTGCAGATACGGTTCACACGCCAGCGCTTCTTCCGCTTCTGGATTGCGATTGCCCGGTGGCCGGCATTTCACCACGTTGGCGATGTAAACATTGCTTTTGCGATTGAGCTTGATGGCGGCCAGCATGCTGTCAAGCAGCTTCCCGGCCTGCCCGACAAAGGGCTCACCCTGCGCGTCTTCATCGGCGCCGGGACCTTCACCTACGAATAACCAGTCAGCATTCTCGTCACCGACACCAAAAACCGTTTTGTTGCGGCGCGCATGCAATGGGCACGTGGTGCACGACGCGACGCTGGCTTTGACCTGCGTCCAGTCCATGTGCATGATGGCGGCGCGGCGATCATCCGCATTCACCGGCGGCGCGGCAGTTACCCCTTGCACCGACGCCACAGTCGCAGCGGTAGCGCCAGAGGCAGCAACAGAGGATGCCCCGCGCAAATGCCATTGCGGGCCGAGACCCATTTCGCGCAACATCAGCGCGCGGCGGTCAGTCGTGCCGCTCATGGTTTGT
>JAYVQD010000453.1:0-4497 GCA_043777275.1 Nitrosomonadales bacterium | reverse complement strand
TCGAGGCGCAGCTCGCGAAGCTCCAACAAATGCCACACCTTGTCCGCTCATTCTTCAAAGCTCCTTCTGTCGCCTATGTTGGCGACTGCTGAGTAAGTTGTCCGGGCCGTGCCTTGGCGAGCGCGATGAGGTCTTTGAGTGATTTGACCGGCAGCGACAGATTCGCGGTAATCACCACCGGCGCGGTGGCAACCATCGCGATGGCGTTAAAGCCAGCCGCCGGCGCGTACGGCAACTTGGGATTCAGCGCCGCGTTCACTGCATGCGTGCTACCGATGGATACCAGCGTGTAACCGTCGGGCGCAGACTTGGCCGCCATTTCCGAAGCCAGCGAGCTGCCGGCGCCGGGCCGGTTGTCGACAATAATCTGCTGGCCAAGTAATTCGCTCATGCGCGGCGCGAGCGTACGCGCGGCAACATCCGCGCCGCCGCCCACGGGGAATCCGACGAGCATGCGTATCGGCTTGGTGGGAAAGGCCTGTCCTGAGCGTGTCGAAGCGGTTTGTTGCGCGACCGCGGCGCAATGTACGCCGGCCAGTAGCGTCAATGCGCCTGCGGTTATCGCGCGTTTCATGATGCGATGGTCACCCGTGCAAACTTGCGCTTGCCCACCTGCAACACATAAACACCCTGGGTGAGTTTCAATGTTTTGTCGCTGACTTTTTCGCCATCGATTTTTACGCCGCCCTGTTCGATCATGCGCTGCGCTTCGGTGGTGCTGGATGTTAACGATGCTTGCTTTAACACTTGCACGATGGGCAAGCCCTCCGGCAACGAGACTTCCGGCATGTCATCGGGTCTGCCGCCCTGTTTGAAGCGCGATTCAAAATCCGCCAGCGCGGCATCTGCCGCCGCCAAGTTATGAAAGCGCGCAACGATTTCCTGCGCGAATTTCACTTTGATATCGCGCGGATTGCCGCCATCTTTAACTATTTGTTTTTGTTGATTAATTTCTGAAATTGAAGCAAACGACAACAACTCGATATACCGCCACATCAGATCGTCCGATACGCTCATCAGCTTGCCGAATATCTCGTTCGGCGCTTCGTTGATGCCGACGTAGTTGCCCAGTGACTTGGACATTTTGTTCACGCCGTCCAGGCCTTCGAGCAGTGGCATGGTTAATATGCATTGCGGCGATTGCCCGTAATGTTTTTGCAGCTCGCGCCCCATCAGCAAATTAAATTTCTGATCGGTGCCGCCGAGTTCGAGGTCGGCTTTCAACGCCACGGAATCGTAGCCCTGCACCAGCGGATACATGAATTCATGGATCGCTATCGGCTGGTTGCCTTTGTAGCGTTTGGAAAAATCGTCGCGTTCGAGCATGCGCGCTACCGTGTGTGTGGCGGCGAGTTTAATCATGTCCGCCGCGTTCATTTTGTCCATCCACGTCGAGTTGAACACGACCTCGGTTTTGTCGCGGTCGAGTATCTTGAACACCTGCTCGGTGTAGGTTTGCGCGTTGCGCGCCACGTCTTCGCGCGACAGCGGCGGGCGCGTGGCGTTTTTACCGGTGGGGTCGCCAATCATGCCGGTAAAGTCGCCGATGAGGAACAAAACGTGATGGCCGAGGTCTTGTAACTGGCGCAGTTTGTTAATCAGCACGGTATGCCCGATGTGCAGGTCGGGCGCGGTGGGGTCAAAACCGGCTTTTACCCGCAGTGGCGTGCCGCGCTTCAATTTTTCGACAAGCTCGGTCTCGATCAGTAGCTCGTCACAGCCCCGGCGGATCACACCTAGATGAGTTTCTAGTGGGTTTTGCATGTCAGGCAGTCGGGCATTTAGTTCACTATGTGATAATTTTGTTTAAAATAGGGTTGACCACGCGAGCGGTACTGTTAAGCTCCGCGCTGGAAAAACGTCAATATAATCATGCCTCAAGCGCACTTTATTATTGTAACGCAAAAGCTGCTCCAGTCTTCTTTCCAGCTCATCCAGACAGCCGCTTTCCGCCGCTGGGCGTTGGCGTTGGTGCTGCCGTTCGCAGGCGTGGTCACGGCCTTTGGCATTGCACCCGATACCGTCACCGAACAAATCGAGCAAAGCCGTGTGGTCGAAGACATACCGTTGTCACCGGTGATCTCTGCGGCGGGCGTAGCGCCAACAACATTCTGGCGCGAAGAACGCGTTCAGCGCGGTGAAACGCTGGCCACGCTGCTGGCGCGGCTGGGCATTGACGATACTGCGGCAGTGGATTTTCTGCGTACCACGCGGGATGCGCGTTCACTGTTTCAATTGGTGCCGGGCCGCGCGGTAACCGCGCAAACCACGGCCGAAGGCCGGCTGGTAACCCTGCGCTATTTGAATGCCGGCACGCTGCTGACGGTGGAGCGCGATGTCGAATCCTCGTCCTCGTCGCCATCCTTTAAAGCCTCTGAACAAGACGCCGAACTCGAAACCCGCGTGATTTCCGCCGCGGGTGAAATTCGCAGTTCGCTGTTCGCCGCCACCGACCGGCTGCACATCCCGGATGCGGTCGCCATGCAGATGGTGGAGATTTTTTCCACCGACATCGATTTCCACAAAGATTTGCGCAAGAACGACCGCTTCTCGCTGGTCTACGAAATGCATTACGACCGCGGCGAGCCGGTGCGTTCCGGCCGCTTGCTGTCGGCGGAATTCGTCAATCAAGGCAAGACGTTCAACGTGATGTGGTTCGCGCCGACGGATGCCGCGAACAACAAGGAGGGTTCCTACTACACGCTCGACGGCAAAAACATTCGCAAGGCTTTTCTGCGCTCGCCGCTGGAGTTCTCGCGCATTACCTCCGGCTTTACGGCGGCGCGCTACCATCCGATTCTGCAATCGTGGCGCGCGCACGCGGGCGTCGATTTCGCCGCGCCCCTGGGCACGCGCATCAAGGCTACCGCCGACGGTGTGGTCGATTTCGCGGGCGTTCAAGGCGGCTATGGCAATGTGGTGATTCTCCGTCACCCGAGCAAAATCACCACGCTGTATGCGCATATGGCAGGATTCGCACCCGGCATCCACAAGGGCGCCAAGGTGCAACAGGGCGACGTCATCGGTACGATCGGTATGACAGGGCTCACCACCGGCCCGCATGTGCACTACGAATTCCGCATCAGCGAGGTGCATCAGGATCCGCTGTCGGTAGCGGTGCCGGTCGCGTTCCCTATCGCGCCTGAACACAAGCAGCAATTTCTGCAAGCCGCTGCACCCCACGCCCGCACCATGGCGACGTTGCGCGACGCGACAGCCTCAGCCTCGGCGTTCGAATAAATCTTCACGCATGCCCGATACGTTCATCGGGTTGATGTCCGGCACCAGTCTCGACGGCATCGATGCCGTGATCGCGCGCTTTGATCCCGCCAGCGGCGCGGCAACGCTCGCTCATAGTCACTACCAGCCGTTCCCGCCGCCACTGCGCGACGCTCTGCTCGGCCTGAATGAGCCGGGCCACGACGAACTGCATCGCGCGGCGCTGGCCGCCCAGCAGCTTGCGCATGCCTACGCCGCCGCCATACTCACGTTGCTCGCGCAAGCCGGACTTCACGCGTACGACATCACGGCTATCGGCTGTCATGGCCAGACGGTGCGTCACCGGCCCGACGCCGGATACACCACGCAGATCGTCAACGCGGCGTTGCTTGCCGAACTCAGTGGCATCACCACGGTCTGCGATTTTCGCAGCCGCGATATCGCCGCGGGCGGACAAGGCGCGCCGCTGGTACCCGCGTTTCACCGGCACGCGTTCGGCTCATCCACCGAGCATCGCGCGGTGGTCAACATCGGCGGCATCGCTAACATCACCGACCTTCCGCCGGACCGCATCGCTGCCGGTTTCGATTGCGGCCCCGGCAATGCGCTCATGGATGAATGGATCACGGCGCACCGTGACCGCGCTTATGATGAAAACGGCACTTGGGCTGCTTCGGGCCAGTCGCTGCCGAACCTGCTCAACGCATTATTGACGCATGACTACTTTGCGCGTCAGCCACCCAAGAGTACGGGCCGCGACCTGTTCAATCTGGCCTGGGTGCGCCGCGCGCTGGCCGGTGACGAAGCCGCCGCCGATGTGCAGGCGACACTGTTGGCGCTGACGGTCGAGAACATTGCGTTGGGTATAGAGCGGCATTGCGCTGGTACCCAGGCGGTGTTCGTGTGCGGTGGCGGCGCACATAACGACGCGTTGATGACGCGGCTTGCGGCGCGGTTGCCAGGCCGGCGCGTGGCGAATACCGGTGCGATTGGCGTGGGCGCGGATTGGGTGGAGGCACTCGCCTTTGCATGGCTTGCGCGTCAGGCGCTGCTACGTGAACCGGGTAACGTGCCCGGCGTCACCGGCGCCAGGGGGCCGCGCGTGCTGGGCGCGATTTATCCGGCGTAGATTGCAACGGTGGCAACTGTTGCAACGCGGCAATCGCAAAATATGGGGCGTAAAAAAAGCGGCGCAAGCCGCTTTTTTACAGCGCATACGCCGTCTAGCAGCCTGTCGGACTTGACCTGAATAATCGATGAGCCGACGAACTTAGAAGG
>JAYVQD010000452.1:0-4524 GCA_043777275.1 Nitrosomonadales bacterium | reverse complement strand
TGTCTTTGACCGCCACCAGCTCGGCGGCAAAATTTTCAACGGCGTACTTGTGCGCATTGGCGACGTCGGTTTGCGCGCGCCGGCGCACGTTCTCGGTTTCGGCCTTGGCGCGCAAAAATGCATCGCGATGTTCCTGCACCGCGGCTTCGGCTTTTTGCAGCAGGTCTTCGAGCGTGGGCGCTGCGGGCTCGGGTACGGCAGTATCCGGTACCAGAATTGACGGTTCCGGTTCAGGCTGCACGGCTTGTTCGTTTTGGGGTGATTCGGCCATTCTTTGGGTCTCCGATTAACCTTACGCATCTTGGGGCGGGGTTTTGGAATTCAAGCACCGGGCACGAATTTTGTGAAAAATCGTAAGTATTTGTTTTTAAACAATAAAACGTGCATCCGCAGACTGCGTAAAAAAGCTATGCTCGTGGCAAATCTCGTGGCAAATCTCGTTGCACATGACGCGCGTGGCGCAAAAGAGGGAGAGCGTGGTGAGAGCAAATAACCAATCCGTATGGTTTGCCGGCGGGCGATATATTCTGACCCTCGCCATGGCGGCAGGCATCGGCAGCGCGGCATTCGACGCGGGTGCGCAAGCGTATCCGGCCAAGCCGATACACATGATAGTCGGCTACACCGCAGGCGGACCGACCGACGTTACCGCGCGCCTGGCGGCGCAAAAACTGTCTGAGCATCTGGCGCAACCCATCGACGTCGAAAACCGGGCCGGCGCCAGCGGCAGGCTGGGCAAAGAACGCGTGGCGTCTTCACCGCCGGACGGCTACACCTTGCTGGTCATGTCCAGTGGCGACGCGATTGTGTAGTTGATGGCAAAGGCGCCGCGCGATTTGGAGTTGGGATTCGCACCGGTATCAATGGCGGCGACCGGCGCCTACGTGCTGGTGATCCATCCGTCAGTGCCGGCGCGCAACGTCAAAGAACTCATCGCGCTGGGGAGATCACGTGGCAATGAGGCACGCGGCAACGCGGGCAAACCCACATTCGCATCGTCAGGCGTCGGCAGTTCGGTACATCTGGCAGGCGAACTGCTCAACATGAAAGCAGGCATCAGCATGCTGCACGTGCCGTATAAAAGCTCTGCCGACGCGGCCCGCGCCACGGCCTCCGGCGAAGTCGAAGTGAGTTTTCCCGGCGTGCCCGGCGCACTGCCGTTTTTGCACGCCAACAAAATCCGCGCGCTCGGCGTCACCAGTATGAAGCGCGTGCCTGAAGCGCGTGCCGATGATGGCGACGGTGCCGACGCTGAACGAGGCGGGCGTATCGGGTTACGACCGCTACGGCTGGTACGGCGTGCTGGCGCCGCTGGGCGCGCCGCGAGAAGTTGTTGCGCGGCTCAACTCGGGCATGGTTGCGGTGGTCAACACGCCGGAGATGAAAACGATACTAAGCAATCAAGGGTTGGAGCCGCTCACCCATACGCCGCAGCAATTCGGCGCGTTTATTCAGGGCGAGATCGCGGAGAACGCCAAGTTGATTAAGGTGATTGGGTTGAAGGCGGAATAGGGTGCCTTCATCGCTGGGCAAGCAAGGTTTGCGATTCCACGCCCAATCAAGTTTACGCCACCCAAGGATTGAACAAAGCCACCCCCCTGGCATCCATATCCCTAGTATTGCGAGTGACGACAGTCAGTTGCTGTTGCAATGCCGTTGCTGCAATCAGGCCATCCATCGCCGGCATGGGCTTTCCCTGTTTTTCAAGTCGCGCCTGCATCTCGCCCCAGCGCAGGCAAACCGCCGCGTCCAATGATAGAACCCTATCACCGAACCGCAGGGTGACATTTTCTGTCAACCACTTTTGCAAAAATGTTTTGCGTTTGCCGGCGGTGAGTTTTTCTATGCCGCGTTTGAGTTCGCCCAACGAGAGTGCCGATACATAAAGCGCCAGCTCGTCTTGTTGCGCAAACCATTCCAACACGCCGGGATCGGGCGCAGGTTTGACGAGTTCAGAAATAGCGCAGGTATCGAGCAGAAATCTCACAGGTCAACCGCTCGCGGTAAATCACGGCTGCGCGAAACATCCAGATCGACGGCGTATTCGGCAGGCACTTGCAGGCACTTGAGCAGGCTGCCTTTGGGTTGCTTCAGGCGGCGGTATTCTTCAGCGGATACGATCACCACGACTTCGCGCCCGTGGCGGGTTACCGTTTGCGGGCCATGTTTCAGCGCTTCATCCACGACTTCGCTGAAGCGGTTTTTTGCTTCCTGTAGTTGCCATTGTGCGTTCATTGCGACCCCCGTTATTCTGTCTAGTCTAGCTATAATAGGCCGCTGCCGTGGAAAATGCCAGTCGCGCCATGGAACAGGCTGCGTTCCGTTAGGAGTGATAGTATGTAAGCATTTGTTTTTAAATGAAAAACGCCCCATATTCCGGAGCGTCGTTTACAATAACCGCTTACCGGATCAGAGCGTCGCAGCACTCCCTAAAATCACCGTGCATTGACTGCTCAAGACCCCGCCGTTGCCGTGCGCCAAAGCCACATCGCAGTTTTTCACCTGCCGCTTGTCGCACTCGCCGCGCACCTGGCGTATCGCTTCGATCAGCACCAGCAAGCCGTACATGCCGGGATGGCAATACGACAAGCCGCCGCCGCTGGTATTCACAGCTAGCTTGCCGCCGGGGGCGATGGCGCCGCCTTGCACAAACCGGCCGCCTTCGCCTTTGGGGCAGTAGCCGAGATCTTCCAGAAACAGAATCGGCGTGATGGTGAAGGCGTCATACAGCGACAGCATGTTGACATCGCTGGGCTTTAAGCCCGCCATGCCGAATGCTTTGGGGCCTGACTCGGCTGCCGCCGAAACGGTGAGGTCTTTCATGCTGGAAATATTGGCGTGGCTGATGGCCTCGCCGGTGCCCAGCACGTAAACCGGTTTCTTCTTCAGCGTTTTGGCTTTGTCGGCCAGCGTCAGAATGATGGCGCCACCGCCGTCGGTAACCAGGCAGCAATCACGTACCGTGAACGGGTAGCTCACCATGCGCGCATCCAAAACCTCTTTCACTGTCAGCGGTTTTTTTTCCCACGCCTTGGGGTTCAGCAGCGCCCATTGGCGTGCAGACACCGCCACTTGCGCGAGGTCTTCGCGCGTGGTGCCGTATTGATGCATGTGGCGCGAGGCCGCCATGGCGTACGCCGTTGGCGGCATGAACGGACGGTACGGCGTTTCGTAATAGTTATATTCAGGGCGGCTGGCGGCGGCGCGGCTGACTGAGCGCTGCGTGCTGCCGTAACAAACCAGCGCCACTTTGCACAGGCCCGCTTCGAGCGCGGCTTGCGCGTGCGCGATGTGGGTCATGAATGACGAACCGCCGATGATGGTGCCGTCGTAGAAATCCGGCTTAAGCCCGAGGTATTCGGCAACCGCCATCGGCCCCATGCGCGCTTGTGACATCGCACAGAAGATGCCATCAATATCCCGCATCTTGAGTCCGCAATCATCGAGCGCGGCCAGCGTGGCCTGCGCAATCAAGTCCATCGGACTGGTGTTGGGGGCGACTTGGCCGAGATCGGATTCGGCGGCGCCGACTACGGCTACGCTGCCGCGTTTTAAGGTACGGTTGCTCATTATTTTGCCTCCAGCGGCGTGAACACGGCATACGGGGGTTGCTTGTCGTCGCCCGGCAGCATTTTGACTTTAACGCGCATGCCGATTTTGACATCCATGGCGTCGATGCCTTCCACGCGGCTCATCATGCGAAAGCCTTCGTCCACATCAATCAGCGCGATGTTCAGCGGCGCTTCGCCTTTGTAGTGCGTGGCGGTGGTGGCATACACCGTGCCCAGCCCTTTGGATACGCGCCACTCGATGTTGGTGCTGCCGCTGCGCGGCGCGGCCACGCGCGGATAGAAAAAGGCTTTGTTATCGTCGGTGCAAACCTGATAGGCGAGTTCGCCTTTCTTGCAATGCTCTAGGTACGTGCCGAGCGGGGACTGCTTCATTAAATCGGGAATCATGGAAAATCTCCTGAAGGTGCGGGGGAACAAGCCGTGAACAACGCGGCAGATCATAACCCAGGTCACGCCGGACTTCGCCCTACACGTTGACACTGCATTACTTTGTGGACTCGAAGCGGATTTCATACTGCGCGCCCATTTGCGTATCCATCCGCGCATGCGTATGGTTGCGTCACAAGGTTTGCCGTTCACAGGACAGAAAAATGAACACGCCCACCTTTGACGTCAACGGCGCGCAGGTGTCGCGGCTGGAAGATTTCCGCTTGCTTACCGGTGACGGAAAATTTGCTTCGGACTGGAATCTGCCGGGGCAGTTGCACGGGCATTTTCTGCGTGCCGACCGGGCGCATGCGCGCATTGTTTCCATTGATAGTAGCGCCGCGAAAAATTATCCCGGCGTGCAGGCCGTGCTCACCGGCGAAGACGCGGTGCGTGCCGGTTATGTGCAGCCGGTGAGTTTTTTTAATTTCCCCGGCAAGCACGGCGCGAAGCCGCTGTTGCCGCGATGGCCGGTGCTGGCGCATGAGCGGGTGCGGTTCGCCGGCGAAGCGGTGGCGTTTGTGGT
>JAYVQD010000451.1:0-4553 GCA_043777275.1 Nitrosomonadales bacterium | reverse complement strand
TTCGGTAGTGACGCGCTGGCAGGAGCGGCAAGACCGGCGCGTGGGCGAGCAGGCGGTCATCGAGCGCGAAGTCGTGGTCGAAGAAACGCGCCGCAAGTTCGAGGTTCATGAACCGGTGCGCATCGAGCCGCCGCGCATCGAGATCGCAAAATCACCACGCGTGGAGCGCGAAAAGCAGGCGCCGTTGTTTGAAAACATGCCTGATTCGCTGCTGCCGCCGCTGCATTTGCTGGATGAGGCCGAACACCACCGGGAAACGCTGTCGCCCGAAACCCTCGAATTCACCTCGCGTCTGATCGAAAAGAAACTCGGCGACTTCGGCGTTGAAGTCAAAGTGGTCGCGGCCTATCCCGGCCCGGTGATTACGCGCTACGAAATCGAACCCGCGGTGGGCGTCAAAGGCAGCCAGATTGTGAATCTGGTGCGTGACCTGGCGCGCGCGCTGTCGGTGATCAGCATTCGCGTGGTTGAAACCATCCCCGGCAAGAGCTGCATGGGCTTGGAAATTCCCAATCCGAAACGCCAGATTGTGAAGCTCACCGAGATTTTAAGTTCGCAAGTCTATGCCGACATGAGTTCGCCGCTGACACTGGCGATGGGCAAGGATATCGCCGGTAATCCGGTGGTGGCCGACCTGGCGCGCATGCCGCATGTGCTGGTGGCGGGCACCACCGGTTCAGGCAAATCGGTGGCGATCAACGCGATGATCCTCTCGCTGCTCTACAAAGCGCCGCCGACGCAAGTGCGCTTGATTCTGATCGACCCCAAGATGCTGGAGCTGTCGGTCTACGAAGGCATTCCGCATCTGCTGGCACCGGTGGTCACCGATATGCGGCAGGCCGCGCATGCGTTGAACTGGTGCGTAGCCGAGATGGAGCGCCGCTACAAGCTGATGTCCGCACTTGGCGTGCGTAATCTCGCGGGCTTTAATCAAAAAATACGCGACGCTGAAAAAGCCAAAAAGCCGATTCCGAATCCGCTGCTGCTGAGCGAGGTTGACCCCGAGCCGCTGCACGAAATGCCGATGATCGTGGTGGTGATCGACGAATTAGCGGACCTGCTGATGGTGGTCGGCAAAAAGGTCGAAGAGCTGATCGCGCGTATTGCGCAAAAGGCGCGCGCGGCGGGCATCCATCTGGTGCTGGCAACGCAACGCCCGTCGGTGGATGTGATCACCGGTTTGATTAAGGCCAATATACCGTCGCGCGTGGCGTTTCAGGTTGCTGCTAAAGTCGATTCACGTACCATCCTCGACCAGATGGGCGCCGAGGCGCTGCTGGGGCAGGGCGACATGCTGTATCTGCCACCCGGCACCGGGCTGACGCAGCGCGTGCATGGCGCGTTTGTCTCCGATCACGAAGTGCACAAAGTGGTGGATTACCTGAAGAGTCTGGCGCAACCTCAATATATCGACGAAATCCTGAATGGTGCCGCAGGCGAGGGCGAGCCGGGGGATTTGCTTGAGGGTGGCGCCGAAGCTAACGGCGAGGCAGACGAGCTCTACGACCAGGCGGTAGCGATCGTCATCAAAACCCGACGGCCTTCGATCTCACTGGTACAGCGCCATTTGCGCATTGGCTACAACCGCGCCGCACGGCTGGTCGAACAGATGGAGCGTTCCGGGGTGGTGTCCAGCATGGGATCGAACGGCAACCGCGAGGTGCTGGCGCCGCCACCGGCGAGTGACGCCGATGGACGGTAAACTGCCGGCCGGTACTGCGCGTTAAACCTCTACGCCCATTCGCTGTCCAACCGGGCATGGCAACACTGATGTGACGCGATGCAACCATGAAAAGGCTTATTTTTACCGTTTTAGTTGGCTTGGCGTCCGTTCTGCACGCGGCGGACATTTACCGTTGGGTGGACGAGCGGGGCGTGACGCAATACGGCGAAAAGCCTCCCGCCAACCGCTCGGCGAAGGTGGTGGATGCACGTCCGGCAGCCGCGTCCGTGGATGCAGAAGGTAAGCTTGCGGAAGCGCCCAAACCCGCCGCACCAGCGCCGCAACCGCACGCAGCCCTCGCCCCGCCGCCGCCCGGCGCCGTCGTGCCGGTCGATAAACCGGTGCGCGGCATGGATTTCACCACCTTCATCTATCTGCAACGCGGCATGTCCGAAGGCGAAGTGCTGCTGCGCGCAGGCAGACCCGATTTTGAAAGCGTCGAAAATTTCCGCAATACCGTAGTGAAATCGTTGTATTACTATCCGACCATCGCGAATCCGTTTATCACCATTGTTACCGTGCGCGGCGGACGTGTCGCCGACATCGATCGTACGCGCAAGACTTTTTAGACTGTGAATCATTCCATGCATAAATTTCTGTTTTTGGCGCTGTTTATTCCCACGCTGGCGTTCGGCGCAACCACCGAATCGCTCAAGGCGCTGCTCACTCAGACCACCACCGCGAAGGGCCGCTTCGCGCAGATGGTGCTCGACAAAAATCTCAAAAAATTGCAGGAGTCGACCGGCACCATGCAGTTCTCGCGTCCTGGAAAATTCCGCTGGGAATACACCAAGCCGTTCGAGCAAGTGATTGTCGGCGACGGCAGCAAGCTGTGGATTTACGACAAAGATTTGAATCAGGTCACCGAACGCAAGCTCGACAAAGCCCTGGGCGCAAGCCCGGCCGCGTTGCTGGCAGGCAGCAACGAAATTGAAAAGAGTTACACGCTCAACAACATTGGCACGCAGGAAGGACTCGATTGGCTCGAAGCCATTCCCAAATCCAAGGACACCGCGTTTGAACGTGTGCGCCTCGGCTTCGGTAAAGCCGGGCTGGAAGCGATGGAACTGCGCGATCAGTTCGGGCAGGTAACGGTAATCCGGTTCGCGGATATTGAGCGTAATCCCAAGCTCGCGGCGGACGCGTTTACGTTCGTCGTGCCCAAGGGCGCGGATGTGATACGTGAATAATTAATGGGTGAATGCACAGTGAACGATCTTTTCGGCAAGCGCGAACCGCGCGCGCCGCTCGCCGAGCAACTGCGTCCGCGCACGCTGGATGAAGTCGTAGGCCAATCGCATCTGCTGGGGGCGGGCAAGCCGCTGCGCCTTGCGTTTGAATCCAAAAAACCGCACTCGATGATTTTGTGGGGGCCGCCGGGCGTGGGCAAAACCACCCTCGCGCGTTTGATGGCCGATGCCTTCGACGCCGAATTCATCGCCATCAGCGCGGTGTTTTCCGGCGTAAAAGAAATCCGCGACGCCCTAACCCGCGCCGAACTCACGCTGCAACAAAACGGGCGGCACACTTTATTGTTCGTCGATGAAGTGCATCGCTTCAACAAAGCGCAGCAGGATGCGTTTTTGCCCTACGTCGAGCGCGGCTTGATTACGTTTATCGGCGCCACCACCGAGAATCCGTCGTTTGAATTGAACAACGCGCTGCTGTCGCGCGCGGCGGTGTACGTGCTGCAACCATTGAGTGACGACGAGCTGGCCAGCCTGTTACAACGATCATTCGGTAAGTATTTGTTTTTAAACAATATTTTTGATGAAGCCAAAGCCCGCATTATTGGCTATGCGGATGGCGACGCGCGCCGCCTGCTCAACCTGATCGAGCAATTGGCCGACGCAGCCGAAGAAACAGGGCGCAACGATATCGACGATGCGTTCGTCAAAGCAACGCTGACCCAAAGCCTGCGCCGCTTCGACAAAGGCGGCGACCAGTTCTACGACCAAATCTCCGCACTGCATAAATCCGTGCGCGGGTCGTCACCCGATGCCGCGCTGTATTGGATGGTGCGCATGCTCGATGGCGGCGCTGATCCGCTGTACCTGGGTAGACGCATCGTGCGCATGGCTTCCGAGGATATCGGCCTCGCCGATCCGCGTGCGCTACGCATGGCGCTGGATGCGTGTGAAACCTACGAGCGTCTCGGCTCACCTGAGGGCGAGCTGGCGCTCGCCGAAGTGGTGATTTATCTGGCCGTCGCGCCAAAGAGTAACGCTGCCTACACCGCCTACAACGCCGCACGCGCGCTGATACGCGAGGACAAATCGCGCCCGGTGCCGGAACACCTGCGCAACGCGCCGACCAAACTGATGAAAGATTTAGGTTACGGCGCGAACTACCGCTACGCGCATGATGAAGCGGGCGCATATGCGGCAGGCGAAAGCTATTTCCCCGACGGCATGACACCGCCTTTGTTATACGAGCCTACGGAGTTTGGGCTGGAGGCGAAGATACGGGAGAAGCTGGAGTATTTGCGTGGTCTGGATCGGACCGCTGCCAGCAAGAAGTAGCAGGCGGTAGGGTGGGCACGATTTTTGTGCCCACGCGGACAGCCGGTGGTGATAATGTTGCGGGATGTTCCGTTAATGAGAAGCTGCCCAGCACGGCAGTTTCGTCACGTGTGGTTCGTGGGCACGCTGCGCTTTGCCCACCCTCTCGCTGGTTAGGGGGCCCCGGTAGCAATTATGAGTAAAGAAACTACATCGGTAAAAGACGTACCCCTAGCAGGCTGTCGGTCTTGAGTTGATATAGCGAGTCATATTGGCCAAGGAAAATGATCAGAGCAGAGAAACGGTGAATTTGGGCGCGAAGCGGCTCG
>JAYVQD010000450.1:0-4563 GCA_043777275.1 Nitrosomonadales bacterium | reverse complement strand
TATGCGTCGGAGGCCAAGCCCGGCCCCATCACGATGTTCCACGGCCTGAAACGTTTGGAGGCTATCTGCTATGGCTGGCATTTACTTGCCCCGAAGATAGTGTGCATAGAGTAGCCCGGAGGGAGAGGGAAGAAACCTCCCTTCACCCTCCGGGAGAAAGGCCGGGGATGAGGGAGATTTTGTCGTGAAATATGGAAAGATCAATATTACGGTTAAGCTCATCCTACCAGCTGGAAGCGAAGCGACTGCAAAATCTTATTTGATCGATAAGGGAATGAATCGCGCATTCATCTTTCCCGATGAACAGCTCGCGTAGGGTGCAATAACCGAAGGGCATTGCACCGCATGTGGTGCGGCCATCGCACATTCGGCGCAATGCGCTACGCTTATTGACGCCCTACGATATTGTTGACAGGCCAAACGTTGCGCGTCTCACAGACTGCTACTTCGGCAACAACATATCCACGATAACCCGCACCAGCTCCACAAAGCTGCGCATCAGCAAAAACAAAAATGCTGATCCCACCACACCCACCGCAATGGCCCAAGGCGTGATATTGCACACCGCCACGCACGCAATGCTGGCGAGCAAGGGCAACACGCCGCTGACTATCGCAATCCAGTCGCCATGCTTAACAATGAACTGGAGCATCCAATACGGTGACGGCGGCGTTTCATAGGTGTCATTCATGATGTCTCAAAATTTATCTATAAGTATTTGTTTTTATTACTATTTTTAATCATTTTTTAATTACTGCTCACTATGCGCCCGCTGCGGGTCCAGCATCATTCTCGACAGCACCATCAGCGGGATTAAACCCACTGCAACAATCGTCAGTGCGGCTGTGGATGCCTCTGTCAGCCGCTCATCAGAGGCCAGCGTATAAGCCTGCACCGCCAGCGTATCGAAATTAAACGGACGCATCACAAAGGTTGCCGGCAATTCTTTCATCACATCAACGAACACCAGAAGTCCCGCCGTCAGCGCGCTGCGCCACAGCAGCGGCGCATGCACGCGCACCAGCGTTGCCGCAGGACCGAGGCCGAGTGAGCGCGCGGCGCTGTCCATGTTGGGCGTAATTTTCGACAATCCGGCATCCACCGATTGCAGCGCCACCGCAAAAAAACGCACCAGGTACGCATACACTAGCGCCGCCACACCTCCCGTCAGCAGCAACCCGGGATTGGAACCGCCGAACGATTCGATCATCGCGCCAATCGCATGGTCAAGCCGCGTGATGGGTATCAGCACGCCGACCGCGATTACCGCGCCCGGCACGGCGTAGCCGAGACCCGCAATACGATTGGCGATGCGCACGGTGATACTGGTTGAACGCGCGGCGTAGCCCACCGCCAGCGCGAGTGTTACCGCCAGTACGGCGGTTAGCGTCGCCAGCGACACTGTGTTGAAAGTCAGTTGCACGTAGCGCGAGCCGAACTGCGCGTCACCGGAAGTCAACGCCATGTGCAGCATCACACCTGCCGGTAACAAAAATCCGAACAGCACGGGAATCGCGCAGAACACAAACGCCAGCGGCACCCACCTCCCGCGAAGCTGATAAACATTGCGCAACTGTTTGCGCTGCGAGCTGCTGTAAAAACTGGCGCGCGCACGCGTGACGCGCTCAATCAGCATGATCAGAAACACAAAACCGAGCAAGGCCGCCGACAGTTGTGCCGCCGCGGTGTGATCGCCGAGCGAAAACCACGCGCGGTAAATACCGGTGGTGAAGGTGTGCACGCCAAAATACGACACCGTGCCGAAATCCGCGAGTGTTTCCATCAGCGCCAGCGCGGCGCCCGCGACAATTCCCGGCCGCGCCAGCGGCAGCGCCACATGCAGGAACGTACCCCACGGGCTGTAGCCCGACACGCGCGCCATTTCCAGCATACTGTCGGATTGCTCCAGAAACGCTGCGCGCGCCAGCAGATACACGTACGGATACAACACCAGCGAAAACATCAGCACCGCACCGCCCAGCGAACGCACATCGGGAAACCAATACTGCCCGGCGCTCCAACCCATCGCCAGGCGCAGCGCGCTTTGCACCGGGCCGGAAAATTGCAGCAGATCGGTGTAGGCATACGCCATCACATACGCCGGCATCGCCATCGGCAGCAGCAGCGCCCACTCGAACACGCGCCTCCCCGGAAAGCGGCACATGGTGGTAATCCACGCCGTCAGCACGCCGCCAAAAATCACACCGAACGCCACACCTGCCATCAGCAGCAGCGAGTTGAGCGCGTAGTCACCCAGCACGGTTTGCACCAGGTGCGCCCACGTGCCCTGTGATGGAACGAAAATATTCTGCAACACCACCAGCACCGGCAACGCGATGGCAGCCGCCACCAGCACCGCAATCACCGTCAACAACGTGGGGCGGGGCAGCGCCGGGAAGCGCGCTCTGGGGGACGAGAGCAGGTTAGTTTTCGCGCTGGTCATTGCTGGTCATTGCAGGAGAACATCACAGTAAATTCGCGAGGAAGAAATCCATGGAACGCGTAGTGAAACGCGCGGTAAAACGCACAGTGAAACGCGCAGAAAGCTGCGCTAAGTATAGGAAAAACAACAATAATTTATTGTAACAAGAATCATTATCATCGACAATCGATTATAATTCTGGCATGTCAGGCACCCTTGAAATAAACCACGTCAGCCAGTCGTACGGCGCGCGCACGGTCCTCAACGACATCAGCTTTCGCCTGGGTGACGGCACGATTGCGTGCCTGCTTGGCGCAAGCGGCGGCGGCAAAACCACGGTGCTGCGTTGTATCGCGGGCTTTGAAGCCATCGCCGAAGGCGACATCAACATCAACGGCGTGCTCGTTAGCCGCCCCGGTTTTAGTGTGCCGCCCGAGGCGCGGCGCATCGGCATGGTGTTTCAGGATTACGCGCTGTTTCCGCATCTCACCGTCGCACGTAACGTCGCGTTCGGGTTGCACGGCGTGACGGATGCCGCACGCCGCGCGCGCGTCGCCGAAATGCTCGACGTCGTGGGCCTCGACGCCATGGGCAAGCGTTATCCGCACGAGCTTTCGGGTGGACAGCAGCAGCGCGTGGCGCTCGCGCGCGCACTCGCGCCACGTCCCGCGCTGATGTTACTCGACGAACCGTTCTCCAATCTCGACGTTGAAATGCGCGAACGACTGAGTATCGAAGTGCGCGACATTCTGAAAAGTCAGAACACCACCACCATCTTAGTCACGCACGATCAGAATGAGGCCTTCACCTTCTCCGACGAAATCGGCGTGATGATGGACGGCCGCATCGCGCAATGGGCGCCGTCGTACGCGCTGTACCACGAGCCGGCCAACCGGCAGATCGCCGAATTTATCGGTCGCGGCACGTTTCTACCGGGCGTAGTGCTGGAGGGCAATCGCGTCAAACTCGAACTCGGCGAGCTGCGCGGCGACACGCCCATCGCCGCCGCGCCCGGCGCCACCGTCGATGTGCTGCTGCGTCCCGACGACGTTCTGCACGACGACGCCAGCACGATGCAGGCGACCGTGGTGACCAAAGCGTTTCGCGGCGCGGAGTTTGTTTATACGCTGGCGTTGCCCGGCGGCGGGCACGTCATGTCACTGGTGCCGAGCCATCACAATCATGCAATAGGCGAAAAAATCGGCATTCGCCTGGAGATGGATCACCTGGTGGTGTTTCCACGGGCGTGATTTACAGATTTTGTAGGGTGCGCACAGCGCACGCGGAAACACAGTTGAACGGTGCGCGGTGCGCACCCTGCCAACAGGTGGTATTCCCAGAACGAAATTACGAATCCCCGCTCACGTACCCGTCACGCGCGCCTTGATCCCCCGGGCAATTTCATACACCGCCATCGCATAATTGGTGCTGCGGTTGTAGCGCGTAATCACATAAAAGTTTTTCAGCCCAAACCAGTATTGCATGCCGCTTTCGGTTTCCAGCGGCAGCAACGCTGCGAGCGTATTGTCGTTCACCTCAGCGGTGGGCTGGATGCCGAGCTTGCGGAATTCGCTGATCGGCGTCTTCGGCGTGATGTCATCCACCAGCGCGGCGGCCGGCGTCGCGCTCACGCGCGCGGGCACCACAATCGCTTCACCCGGCTGCCACTCGTGCAGCTTGTAGTAATTGGCGACGCTGCCGATCACATCCGGCAGGTTGGTCCACAAATTGCGCTGTCCATCGCCGTCAAAATCAATCGCGTATTTGCGATAGCTGCTGGGCATGAACTGCGGAATGCCCATCGCGCCGGCGTAGGAGCCGCGCAGACTTGCCAAATCCAGCGACATCTCTTTGCCCATCAACAAAAACTGTTCCAGCTCGTCACGAAAAAAAGACGCCCGCTTGGGGTAATCAAACGCCAGCGTCGCCAACGCATCGAGTATCTTGAAGATACCAGTCGAAACGCCATAGTTGGTTTCGATGCCGATGGTAGCGATGATAATTTCTTCGGGCACGCTATATTCACGTGTCGCGCGCGCGAGCGTCTCGGCGTGCTGCGCCCAGAATTTGACCCCGCCGTTGATCTGCGCCGCATCGACGTGATTTTTGCGGAATCGGTGCCATGGCAGCGAAGTCGAAGG
>JAYVQD010000449.1:0-17993 GCA_043777275.1 Nitrosomonadales bacterium | reverse complement strand
TGGCGCTTGATCCGGCGTCGCAGTATCCGTTGATGATGGCTTCGCAGCTCTATGGGCAGGTGTCCGACGCGCCGGCCAAGCAGCGCCTGATGTGCGACTTCGTGCAGCGCGAATTCCTGGCGCGGCCGGACACCCGTTGGCGCTGGCTGGCGCACTGCGCCATCATGGCCAGGCATCGTTTGCAGGATGTGCCGCTGGCGCTGCGTTACGCCGAAGATATCGCGCGGCATGCCGGTGGCGCATCGGGTTGGGCGCGGCAGATGCGCATATTCATCCTCGAAGACATGGGTGAAACCGAGCGCGCGATGGTGCTGCTCGGCGGCTTGCTGGCAAGCAAGGAAGTCACGGATGCCAGGGAAATACACTTCTTGACCGAGCGGTTGGAAAAAATAAAAACCGCCGAAAAATCGTCGCCACTGTCGAAAAATCGACGGTAAATGCGGAAAGTTGTGACGCGTAGGTAAATTTGAACGGAAGGATGCCCGCGCAGTCAGCGCGAGAAACAGCATAGAAGCTCCACGGGAAATTTAAATAACTGTTTAAAAACAAATACTTACAATTAAATCGTTCTTCACCTCTAAAACCCGCCGCGGGTATGCGGTCACTTTGGAGTCGTCGTGCGTGCGCGATGCGGTCACTCCGGGATTGGCACGAAGGTTGCACCAAATGCTGTGACATATTTAACAGCTTCAAACCGGGAGAGAGACAAATGCACAAGCAGCGCGGATTTACGCTCATTGAGATTGCTATTGTATTGGTGATTATCGGCCTGCTATTGGGCGGCGTGTTGAAGGGGCAGGAGCTGATTACCAGCGCGCGGGTGCGCAATTTGATTTCGCAGCAGGATGGGATTAAGGCCGCTTACTTCGGCTTTCTGGATCGCTATCGTGCGTTGCCGGGGGACTACACGGCGGCGGTGACCAATATCAATGGCGTTGGAGCGACGCCTTGCGGAACCGGGAACGGCGATGGCAATGGTCAAATCACCGGCAATGAATCGATTCTCGCGTGGGAACACTTGTCCAAGGCGGGATTTATCAACGGATCGTATACCTGCAATACGACGGAAAGCACAACGACCACGCCGTCAAATCCCTACGGCACGCGCATGCAACTAATTTACGACAACGTGTACGATGGTGCCCCTACCGCCCGGCACAATCTCAAGACTGGGAACCAGGTGCCATCGGACATTCTGGCCGAGGTGGATCGCAAGGCTGACGACGGTAATGCTGCCGGCGGGACATTCCGGTTTTCTGCTTATGCGGGAGGCGGTGTGGCACCCACCGGTTCCGGTTCCTGCTATCTCGCGGCAGCGCCCAACGGCTGGTCGGCGGCAACCGTAGTCACCAACTGCGGCGGCGCTAGCTTGTTCTAGCTTTTCGTTTTTCCGAGTAAAAAAGCCCGCGTAAGCGGGCTTTTTTATTGATACTTGTTTTATTTCCTCGATTTACCCCTGCAACAACTTCATCTCCGCTGCTGCGACGTTTTCTTCCGTGCCCAGCATCACCACCACATCGCCTTCTTCAACGACAGTATCGGGCGACGGCTCCATTGTCCGAACATTGCGCCGCCGCACCGCAGTGACTTCGACTTGAAGCGCGGCCAAATCCAACTGCGCGAACGTTTTTCCGATGGCGGCGGCACCCGGCGTCACCATCACCGAGTGCAAACGCGGATGGGCGGCGCGCTCGCTGTCGTCCTCCTCGTCGGTGATGCCGCGAAAAAATCCTCTGAACAAATGGTAATGATGTTCGCGCGTTTCGCGGATGCGCCGCAGCACGCGATTTAACGGCGTGCCGATCAGCATCAAGGTGGTTGAGGCCAGCATCAGGCTGCCTTCCATGATCTCGGCCACCACTTCGGCGGCGCCGGCGGCCTTGAGCTGCTCGATGTCGGTGTCTTCGTGCGTGCGCACCACCACCGGCAATCCGGGGCGCAGTTCCTGCACCAGCGCCAGAATGCGCAGCGCGGATGCGGTATCGGTATAGGTGACGACCAGTGCGCGTGCGCGCAGCAGCCCGGCGGCGATCAATACCTCGCGCCGTGCCGCATCGCCAAACACCACGCGCTCGCCTGCCGCTGCGGCCTCGCGGATGCGCTGCGGATCGACATCCAGCGCGATCACCGGCAATTTTTCCTGTTCCAGAAAGCGCGCCAGATTTTGCCCGCTGCGGCCATAGCCGCAGATCACCACATGTTCGTTGGCGGCCATCGACTGCACCGCGATGTTGTGTATCTGCATCGCGCGCATCATCCATTCGTTGGCGGAAAAGCGCCGCACGATGGCGTCGCTGCGCTGGATGATGAAAGGCGCCGCCAGCATCGACAACACCATCGCCGCCAGCACCGGTTGCAGCAGTTGCGGGCTGAGCAATTGGGCGTTGTTAGCGTGCGCGAGCACAACGAAACCAAATTCGCCGCACGCGCCGAGCGCCAGACCCGTGCGCAAGGCCACGCTGGCGCCCGAACCCATCACGCGCGCAATGCCGAAAATGAGAAACGTTTTCACCACCACCAGCGCCACCAGAATCACGCTGACCCAGGCATTTTGCGCCACCACGCGAAAGTCCAGCAGCATGCCGATGGTGACAAAAAACAATCCCAGCAGCACATCCCGAAACGGTTTGATGTCTTCTTCAACCTGGTAACGGTATTCCGTCTCCGAAATCAGTACGCCGGCAACGAATGCGCCCAAGGCCAGTGACAATCCGGCAAGCTCGGTCAACCACGCAATGCCGAGGGTGACCAGCAGCACGTTCAACACAAACAGTTCGGACGATTTTGCCCTTGCCACCACGTGAAACCAGGCGCGCATGACGCGCTGGCCGGCAAACAGCAGCAACGTAAGAATCGCGGCTGCTTTGACCAGCGCCCAGCCTATGGTGGCGGCCATGTCTCCCGCAGGCGCCGCGAGCGCCGGAATCACGATCAGCAATGGCACCAAGGTCAAATCCTGAAACAACAGTATGCCGATGATCTGCCGGCCATGCTCGGAGTTGAGCTCCTGGCGTTCAGCCAGCAGTTTGGCGAGTATCGCGGTGGAGGACATGGCGAGCGCGCCGCCGAGTATGAATGCGCCCTGCCACGGCATACCGAGCAACAGCGCGGCCGCAAACACCACCAGCAGGGTGAGGAAAACCTGCGCGGAGCCGAGTCCCAGTACCACCCGGCGCATCGTTTGCAGCTTGGGCAGACTGAATTCCAGCCCGATACTGAACATCAGGAACACCACGCCGATTTCGGCGAGTTGATGCACCTGTTTGGATTCTTCAACCCACCCGAGCGCGTGCGGTCCGACGGCGGTGCCGACGATAAGATAGCCCAGCAGCGGCGGCAGTTTGAGTTTGCGGAACACCACCACCACGAACACGGCAGCGGCCAGCAGCACCAGAACAGTTTGCAAAGTGGTAGACATCAGTTTGATTGGGTGTGACGCCGCGCGTCCTTTTCGCTTTGATGATGCCCTATCGACGCTAAATTGCAAGCGCGACGGGACGCGAATTCGTCTGAGGGCGCGTCGGGTATCTGCTATACTTTTCGCATGAATGGCGCAGTGTCCCAACCGTCGCAAACACCTCCGGGCGACGCAATTTCCGTGGCGCGGCAGGTGCTCGATATCGAGGCGCGTGCCATCCAGCATCTGATGACGCGGCTGGACGCGAGTTTTTCCGAGGCCGTTGCCGTGATTCTGGCGTGCCGCGGCCGCGTGGTCGTCAGCGGCATGGGCAAGTCGGGTCATATCGCGCGCAAGATTGCGTCCACGTTGGCCAGTACCGGCACCCCCGCGTTTTTTGTGCATCCCGCCGAGGCGAGTCATGGCGACCTGGGGATGGTGACGCGTGACGACGTGTTTATCGGCTTGTCCTACTCAGGAGAAAGCAGCGAACTGCTCGCCATCGTGCCGGTGCTCAAACGCCAGGGCGCGAAGTTGATCGCGATGACGGGCAGTGCCGCCTCATCGCTGGCGGTACAAGCCGATGTGCATCTGGACGCGGGTGTCGAAATGGAAGCGTGCCCATTGAATCTGGCGCCGACGGCCAGCACCACTGCGGCGCTCGCGTTGGGTGACGCGCTGGCGGTGGCGTTGATGCGCGCGCGCGGATTTACGCGTGACGAGTTCGCGCTGTCGCATCCCGGCGGGGCTTTGGGCCGGCGGCTGCTCACGCTGGTCAGCGATGTGATGCGCACCGAGGCAGCGATTCCTTCGGTGACGCAGGGTGTTTCGATCATGGACGCGATGCTGGAGATGTCGCGCGGTGCGATGGGCATGACTGCGGTGGTGGATGCGGCGCGCAAGGTTACGGCCATATTTACCGATGGCGATTTGCGGCGCGCGATTGAGAAGGGAATCGATTTTCGCAGCACGCCGATCACGCAGGTCATGAGCTTGAATCCGCGCACCATTACGCCCGAACGCCTGGCCGCCGAAGCGGTCGAAATCATGGAGCGCGGCAAGGTCAATCAGTTGCTGGTGGTGGATAGCGCGGGCGTGCTGGTGGGGGCGCTGAACATGCACGATTTGTTCCGCGCCAAAGTGGTGTAATTCCGGTGAACGACAAACCATGAGCGATATCATCCACAGGGCCAAAAACGTGCGGTTGGCCGCGTTCGACGTCGATGGCATTTTGACCGACGGGCGCTTGTATTACACCGATGGCGGCGAGGAGATTAAAGCCTTTAACGCGCAGGACGGCCACGGCATCAAAATGCTCAAGGAGAGCGGTGTCGCGATAGCCATTATCACCAGCCGCACCTCGCGCGTGGTGGAAAAACGCGCGCGCGATCTGGGCATCGAACATCTGTTTCAAGGCGTTGCCAACAAGCTGGATACGATGAACGATTTATTGAAGCGGCTGGGCCTTGATATGCAGGCAGCGAGTTACATGGGTGATGATGTGATCGATTTGCCGGTACTGCGGCGGTGTGGGTTAGCGGTCAGCGTGCCCGAAGCGCCCGCTATCGTGCGCCAACACGCGCACTATGTCACGCGCCTGCCGGGCGGGTGCGGCGCGGCGCGCGAGTTTACTGAATGGGTGATGCAGGCCCAGGGCACCTGGGATGCGCGGCTTGCGGAGTACCTTCAGTGAACCCTTGCCTGATGCCGTATCTTTGGTGAAACATCATGGGTGAACGGCTGTCAAACCTGTTTCCGCTGGTACTTATGGTGCTGTTGGCGGCGTTGACTTACTGGCTGGATCAGGTGGTGCAGCGGCCGGTCGCAGCGCCGAACGCGCTGTTGCGGCATGATCCCGACTACATAGTGAATCAGATGCTGGCGACCCGCATGGATATCGACGGACGCATCAAGAACACCCTGCATGCCGTGAAGCTGGTTCATTTCCCGGATGATGATACGACCGAGCTTACGTCGCCTCGCTTCATCAGTTACGCGAAAAACGCGCCGGTGACCATCACATCAAAGGCGGGGTTGGTGTCCAGCAACGGTGCCAACGTATACTTTACCGATAGCGTGCGCGTTGTCAGATCGCCTTACGGCAACAGGAGCGAACTGGTTATCAATACAGAATATTTGCATGTGTTGCCCGACGACAATATCGCAAAGACCGATCGCGCGGTTACCATTACCGATGCGAACATGGTGATCAATGCGGTAGGCATGGAAATGAACAGTGAAACTCGAATGATGTTATTAAGTGAGCGGGTAAAGGGTGTCTACTATGATGCAAAGCGTGTTGCGAAGGCAGGGCCATAATGGGCCATAACGTCATGAATGCCATGAAAGTCCTGATGAGGTTGAAGATGATGAAACCCGGCGCCATCGTGGCGACGGCGATGATGGCGCTGTGTGCAGGCGGGTTGGCCGCCAGCGGAGCGGCGCACGCGGAAAGAGCGGATCGCGAAAAACCCATCAATATTGAATCCGACCGCGTGACGGTGGATGACATCAAGCAGCTTTCCGTGTTTGAGGGCAAGGTGGTGCTGACACAGGGCACCATGGTGATCCGCGGCGACCGCATGGAAGTGCGCCAGGACAAAGAAGGGTTCAAGTTGGGCACGGTATGGGGCGATCTGGCTTATTTCAAACAGAAGCGCGAGGGGCTCGACGAAAATGTCGAAGGCTGGGGTGAGCGTATCGAGTACGACAGCCGTGCCGACAAGGTGCAGTTGTTCAAGAGGGCGACCATGAAGCGCGGTGACGATGATGTGGCCGGTGACTATATTTCGTACGATGCCACGACGGAATTTTTTCAGGTGATCGGCGGCGGTTCAAAGACCGCCACCGCCAACAACCCGGAAGGCCGTGTGCGCGCGGTGATACAACCGAAGGCGAAAGTCAAACCGTCGGCGCAACCGGCAGTGCCGCTGCGGCCGTCGGATTCCCTCGCTGCGCCGCGCGAAGAACCGGCAGCGCCCCGCTAATGTCGCAATGGCCGTGAACATGCCCGATACCGAGATCGCCATCGAGTCTGCGCCGAAGGCCGCGTTGCGCAGTGAGCTCAAAGCCGAGCGCCTGAAAAAGCAGTATCGCTCGCGCGTGGTGGTGCAGGACGTGTCGCTCGAAGTGCATAGCGGCGAAGTCATCGGTCTGCTGGGGCCCAACGGCGCAGGCAAAACCACCTGTTTTTACATGATGGTGGGGCTGGTGCCGATGGATGGTGGCGAGCTGTATCTGGACGGCAAAAAGTTAACGCATATGCCGATTCATCGCCGCGCAAAGCTCGGGCTTTCCTATTTGCCGCAAGAGGCGTCAATCTTCCGGCGTATGACCGTGGCCGACAACATACGCGCCATACTGGAGTTGCAGCACCAGCGGCCGGTGGACATCAACAACCGGCTCGACGATTTATTGCGTGATCTGCACATCACGCATCTGCGTGACAATCCGGCGATCAGTCTTTCGGGCGGCGAGCGCCGGCGTGTGGAGATTGCGCGCGCGCTGGCGACCTCGCCGCGCTTCATCTTGCTGGATGAACCGTTTGCGGGCGTCGATCCCATCGCGGTGATCGAAATCCAGAAAATCATCGGGTTTCTGAAAGATCGCGGTATCGGCGTGGTGATTACCGATCACAACGTGCGTGAAACGCTGGGGATATGCGATAGGGCGTACATTATTAATGAAGGCACTGTGCTGGCGTACGGAACGCCCCCCGAAATCGTGGATAATGAGAGCGTCAGACGAGTTTATCTCGGAGAGAATTTCCGGCTGTAGGTGGGGCTGATTCCAGCCCCCGCCCCGCAGCCGTTAAACAAGCACCATGGCAACATGAAGCATTCGCTACAACTACGGCTCTCACAACACCTGACGCTTACGCCGCAGTTGCAACTGTCGATACGGCTGTTGCAATTGTCGACGCAGGAGCTGGATCAGGAAATCGAACGCTTCCTGCGGGACAATCCGCTGCTGGAGCGCGACGAAGCCATGTCCGATATGTCTGCGTCCGGGCCGATACCACCGGTTGACGCGCGCGAGCAGGCGCAGCTGTCACAGGCCGACGAGGGAAGCGGCGCCACCTCAGACGCGGATATCGAATCGCCGGGCAGCGACCTGTTGTCGGAGCTGTCGTACGGATCGACCCGCGACAATAGCGGCGGCGACAGCAATAGTGACGGCGACGACCGCGACTACCCGCAACAGGCGTGCGAGACAGCCACGTTGCGTGAGTATCTGCTGGGGCAGATCGCGTTAATGAATTTATCGGACAGGGATCGCACGCTGGTGTCGCTGTTAATCGATACGCTGAACGACGAAGGCTACATCACGCAAAGTCTCGAAGACGTGATGGAAATGCTGCCGGGCGAGCTGTGTGTTGACGGCGAAGAAATGCAGATTGCGTTGAGCCACTTGCAGCATCTGGATCCGCCCGGCGTCGGCGCCCGCTCGCTGGCAGAGTGTTTGTTGCTGCAATTGGCGGCGTTACCACCGGCCACGCCTTTCTGCGACAAGGCAATTGAGGTCGTAACCAACCATCTGGATGCGCTCGCTGCGCGCGATTACGCAAAACTCAAAAGAGTTTTGCGCTGCGATGAGGGCGACCTGCGCGCGGTGCAAAAGCTCATTACCCATCTGAATCCCAAGCCGGGCCGCGATTTTGCGGGGGACGACATTCGCTATGTGATCCCGGACGTAAATGTCATTAAAAACAAAGGGTTATGGGTTGCTACGTTGAATTCGGACGCGATGCCCAAGCTGCGCGTTAACCGCCTGTACGCTGACATCCTCGGGCGCAGCCGCGGCAGCGCGCAGCAACTGAGCGGGCAGTTGCAGGAGGCGAAGTGGCTGATTAAAAACGTGCAGCAGCGCTTTGACACGATTTTGAGGGTGTCGCAGGCCATTGTCGACCGGCAGCGAAATTTTCTGGAACACGGTGCGGTCGCGATGCGGCCGCTGGTGCTGCGCGAGATCGCTGACACGCTGGATTTGCATGAATCGACGGTATCGCGCGTCACCACCAACAAATACATGCGCACGCCACGCGGCATTTTCGAGCTGAAGTTTTTTTTCGGCAGCCACGTCGCGACCGATGCGGGCGGTTCCGCCTCCAGCACGGCGATACGCGCATTGATCAAACAGCTCGTCGCTGCGGAAAACTCGCGCAAACCGCTGAGTGATTCGCAGATTTCGAGCATATTGGGGCAGCAAGGTATGGTGGTAGCGCGCCGTACTGTGGCAAAGTACCGGGAGTCGCTGCAAATACTGCCGGGCAATCTTCGAAAAACCTTGTAAAGGAGTCAGCGCCATGAATCTGCACATTACGGGACATCATGTTCAAGTTACCGATTCCATTCGCGAATACGTGAGCAGCAAGATGGAGCGCGTGACCAAGCACTTCGACCATGTGATCGACGTCAACGTCATCATGTCGGTCGAAAAGTTGCAACAAAAAGTCGAGGCGACCGTGCGCGTGCGCGGCAAGGATATTTTTTGCGAGAGCACTGAAGAGGACATGTACGCGGCGATCGATACGCTGATCGATAAACTTGACCGCACCATCATCAAGCATAAGGAAAAGAAACTGAGTCACCGGCACGACGCTGTCGCCCTGAAGCCGGAACCATCGGAACAACTACCGGAATAGTTGGCCGAATAACCCGAACACAAAGTTTAGCGCCATGAATCTCGTCGCACAGATATTGCCGTTGTCCAACGTGGTTGTCGATCTGGACATGGCAAGCAAGAAACGGGTGTTTGAACAGGCAGGGCTGCTGTTCGAAAACAACCACGCCATCGCGCGCGCGCAGGTGTTCGATAGCCTGTTCGCGCGCGAGAAGCTCGGCTCCACCGGCCTCGGTCAGGGCGTTGCGATACCGCACGGGCGCGTCAAAGGGCTGAAAAATGCCGTGGGTGCGCTGGTGCGTATGAAGGTGCCCATCCCGTTCGACGCGCCGGACGGATTGGGCGTGGGCCTGATCTTCATCCTCATGGTGCCTGACCGTGCCACGGATATGCACCTGCAGATACTCTCGGAGCTGGCCGAAATGTTCAGCGACAAGGCGTTCCGCGAGCAGCTTAACGCGGCGCCCGCCGCCGCCGATCTACACGCGTTGATTTCACAGTGGTTACCCCATGCCCCGGATCAGCATCGCGCGGCTGTTTGAAGACAACGAGTCAAGGCTGAAGCTGGAGTGGCGCGCCGGGCGTGACGGCGCGGTGAAAACGCTTAACAGCGAGCTGACCAAGGATTCGTCGCAGGGTCTCATTGGGCACCTGAATTTCATCCATCCCAATTTGATCCAGGTGCTGGGCGTGTCCGAGATACGGCACCTGGAATCCATGGACACCGCCTCCTGCGCCGCCGCTCTGAAACAGGTGGTGACGCAAGAACTGGCGTGCTTTATCGTGGCCGGCACTTCGCACGTGCCGCAATCGTTGCTCGATGTGGCGACCGCCACCGCAACACCGCTGATGGTGTCGCCCGTAGCCAGCGTGGAATTGATGTGGATGCTGCGCCCCTATCTCGCGCGAGCGCTGGCCGAATCGACTACCGCGCATGGCGTGATGCTCGATGTGCTCGGCATGGGGGTATTGATTACCGGCGATTCGGGCGCCGGTAAAAGTGAACTCGCCCTCGAACTGATATCACGCGGCAGCGGGCTGATCGCCGACGACGTGGTGGAGCTTCATCGCATCGGCCCCGAGAGCATCGATGGCCGCTGCCCGGCGTTGCTCAAAGACTTTCTTGAGGTGCGCGGCCTCGGTGTGCTCAATATTCGCGCCATTTTTGGCGAGGCCGCGCTGCGCCCGCACAAGGCGCTTAAATTGATTGTGCATCTCGAACGCCCCGGCGGGCGTGATGCAGCGTCGGTGGAGCGGCTGCCGTTGAAGCCGGGCGCGGAAAGCATCATGGGCGTTGAAATCCGCAAGGTCGCGATTCCCGTGGCGGCGGGGCGCAACCTCGCGGTGCTCACCGAGGCCGCGGTGCGTAACTATGTGCTGCAATTGCGCGGCATCGACAGCACCCGCGAATTCATCGAGCGCCAAGCCGAACAGATGGAAAGCGCGCGTGATGACGACGACAAACTCTAGCGAACAGCGCGCGATGGATCTGGTGCTCATCACCGGATTGTCGGGCTCGGGCAAGAGCATTGCGCTCAACGTGCTGGCGGACGCGGGTTATTACTGCGTGGATAACCTACCGGGAAAACTGTTTAATGCGCTGGTGGATGCGCTGTCGGCTTCGGGAAACCGGCGCGTTGCGCTGACCATGGATGCGCGCTCCGGCGCCGACCTCGCGGATTTTCCGGCGCACGTCGATAGTTTGCGCGCACGCGGCGTTCATTTCAAAATGCTTTATCTCGATGCCAAGGACGATACGCTGATCAAGCGCTTCTCCGAAACGCGCCGCCGTCACCCATTGTCCGATGGCCATCTGACGCTGCCCGAATGCATCGTGCGCGAGCGCGAGTTGCTGGCCGACGCGGCGGCGCTGGCAAACCACTTTGATACCAGCGATATCGCGCCGAATGCACTGCGCGCGTGGGTGAAAGATTTTGTCGCCGCGCCGCAAGCCGGAATGACCTTGCTGTTTGAATCGTTCGGATTCAAACACGGCATTCCTCTGGATGCCGATCTGGTGTTTGATGTGCGCAGCCTGCCCAACCCGCACTACGACCCCTTGCTGCGCCCGCTCACGGGCATGGACGCGCCGGTGATTGCGTTTCTGGACCATACGCCCGAAGCACAGCGCATGCTCGAAGACATACGGCGCTTTGTCGAATCGTGGTTGCCGTCGTACCGGCGCGACAACCGCAGCTACCTCACGGTGGCGATCGGCTGCACCGGCGGGCGGCATCGTTCGGTGTATCTGGTCGAGGCGCTGGCGAAAGCGTTTCGGCCAAGCGCGCAAGTGCTGGCGCGGCATCGCGGGCTGTCGTAGATCACCGATGGCCCGCTTGGCATGACAGACACACCGAGGCAAAACATCTCTCTGTTTCCGCTCGGCACGGTGCTGTTTCCGGGCGGTGCATTGCCGCTGAAGATTTTTGAACAGCGCTACCTCGACATGACCAAAGCGTGCATCCGCGACAACCTGCCGTTCGGCGTGTGCCTGATCCGCGAGGGCCGCGAAGTCGGCACGGCGGCAGCGCCTGAATCGGTGGGCTGCCTGGCAACGATAGAGCAATGGGACATGCCGCAGCCCAGCATGTTTCATCTGCTCGCGCGCGGTGGAGAACGGTTTCGCATACTTGAAACACAAGTTGCCGCGAATGGCCTGTTGTCGGGCGATGTGGAAATGTTGCCGCCGCTGGCGCCGGGCGCGCCCGATGCGGATTGCGTCGAATTGCTGCAACGCGTGATTAAACAAGTGGGCGCGGAGCATTTTCCGCAGCCCATCCAACTCGATGACGGCGCGTGGGTGGCTTACCGGCTGGCGGAAATGCTGCCGATGGCGATGGCGGACAAGCAGTTGCTGTTGGAATCGGCGCGGGTGGACGACTTGTTGGATAGTATAAAAATATCAATAAAAACAAATACTTAGGGTAATTTTCCGGCGGCGACCATGCGGTTGAGCAAGGTGAATCGTGGTAGCCACACCACAACGTCGTCAAACTCAGTAGCCGCGACATTCGACTTTACCCGGCTTACGGCATCGCGATTGTTATTAGTGTTTTCAAGTTCATCGGCAGCAGTCGGGAGGGGGAGGTTAACCGCGTTAGTGGTTGCGTTAATTGCGCCCTGGCCATTATTGCCATGCGAGATGATTACTGCGACTGCGGTGCTGGTCAGCGGTGCCGCTACGCAGGTTGCGGCAGTAGGGCATACACGTAAGACAGCGGTCGTCGCAAAGGTAAACAGCGTGTCGCTCCTGGCAAAGTTTTCCACCACGGCGTAGCGGAATCGATTGCCCCATAAATCCTGACTTGCCATACCCAAGGTCGACCAAGGCAGGTTTCCAGAGACGATATTGTTAGCGCCAACCGGGACCAAATTCGGACAGCGATTTGCAACGACATCCTCGATACCGTCGTTTGGGGTTGCTCCCGGCGTCACGGTTTGCACATCAGGGCACGGAAGACGACCGTTGGCAACGGCGAATCCGATCAGCGCATCGCGGATATCGTCCATCGTTTTCTGTGTTTCGCTGATCTGTCGCTGTTCTACCTGGGTAGTCAGCGGTACCAGAATACTGCCCAATAGCAATGCAATAATAAATATCGAGATAGCAAGTTCGACCAGTGTAAAGCCACGCGAAGTAGTGGTGGACACAGTCATGGCGCAACGATTATCAGTCGGTCGTTATTGGATGCCGCAAGCGCGGGCGGTTGGAACACGCTGTCGCCGTTGCGATTCTCCGCATCTTCCAGACAGTCCGTCAATGCCACGCATGGCCGTACCTGCCCTGTATATGCCCGGCCGGAAATGACGAGCAGCGATTGCGCGTTGGTCGATACACCGGACACCGTCAGTCCGCCAACTGACGTACAAGCCGCTGCGGTTGCTGCCGAGGTGCAAAGGGGGGATACGGCGTAGAAGATTAATTGGTGCCAGTTGTTGGGAGCGCCAAACCAAGTGGGCAACGGTCCTGCGGGGAATACCGGCAAAATTGGGCAACCTATGGGATTGGAGGTGGCCCGCGCCAGTCGCCCCTGCGTGATCGCCGAATTGCAGGTGTAGGTTGCATCCGAGAATACAGCGGCATTTGGAAAGCGATTGTTGGCAGCGTAGAACGCCGCGAGCGCTGCTCGGACATCCCTTGCGACCCGTGCGGTGACCGCAGGGAACAGGGTGTCCGGCGTGATAAGCAGTAACCGGTCGTTAAATACGGCAGTAGGCAATGCGCTCACAAAATTCGCATCGCCATTTTCATTGCCGCCCTCCAAGTAATTCGCTGGACAACGATTGCGTGCGATGTTCGTGCCGGTGGTCGAACACGGTGCCGTGGTTGCATCGCGCCGTTGTGCGCCGATTACCTGGCCTGGTGCAAACACAACAGCAATGACACTCGACGCTGGCGTAGTGCCAGCGACGGTATAGTCGCCTGCGGTATCACTATTCAGCGTCGAGCCTGCCGCACCGCGATAGATGCTGGATACCGCGTACAGCAAAGGAGCGCCCGTGCCGTCGCGTAAGTCTTCCGTTTGCAGCGTTCTCCAGGGAAATAATCCTATGCGTGTTTGAACTGAGTTACACGGCGTGGTTTGTTGGCCATTATTGGTGAGATCGGGACAAGGAAGATTGCCTGGCCGGGTCGCGTTCTCCGCGGCGTAACCGATTAGCGCATCACGAGCCTTAGCGAGCGCCGCCTCTGTTTTCTTGTCCCTCTCTGCGTCCAACCTTGTCGGGCTGGACATGCCATAGAAAACTGCGGCGGCCCCCATCACGAGTGTAATAACCAGCAGTAGCAAGGCGGCGCCTCGCTGGCTGGAGAGAGAATGGTGTGCAGCCTGCGCAAGCATACGGTAGTTACTTTCTCGGGCCGCGCTCAACGGGCGGTGCCGCGCCACTGTCGGGGTCGATTTCGGTGGTATTGCGCCGTGGCGCACGTTTGGCAGCAGCGGTTGGCGCGGCTACCGCCGCCGGGGATGTTGTCGATGCACCGGCTGCAGGAGAGGATGGCGCAGGCTTCGCGGGTGGTCGATAAAGCGTCTCGCGGCGCGCGTAAGGCTCTTCAATCTTGCCTGACATGACATCCATGCTCTGTCCCACGCGCAGCGATGCGGAGCGGTCGGCTTGCGGCACGTTGACCGATACCGCGCCGTCACGGCGCACGCCGATTACGTTGACGTCGCTGTCGCGCGTGCGTTCGGTCATCGGTTTGCCGTTGATCCACACCGTTGATTTGCCGTCGCTGCGGCGGACTACGCCGCTGTAGGTCACTACGTCGGGGCCTTGCGGTGGGGGCAGTTCTGTCTCCGCCGTGATGGGGCCGCCGCGCCGGTCGCGTTGGACGCGGGCGGTGTCAAGTTGTGCTCGTTGGGACGGGGCAAAAAACAAGCGTCCCAGACCATCGGCCGCCACTGCCGACGCCGGCACGCACGCCATGCCCGTCAGCATGAGGCTCACGAGGGGCATGAGGCACATGGGGGACACGGGGCGCATCATGGCTTATTTTCCGATGGCCCGGCAGGCTGCGCGGTGATCCACGACAACTGGCAGTCTGCGGCGAGGTTGGGCTGATAGCGCAGATTCTGCGTCGATGCGGCGCGCTTGACCGTGCATTGATCGACCATGAACAAGCCGGCTTTCTGGTTCGACAGCAGTTCAAAAAATCGGACGAGGTCTTCTTCGTGCAGCATTTGAAAGCGCAGCTTCATCATCGATTGCATCACGTTCAATTGTCCGGGCGCTAGTGTCGATGCCAGCGGGTACGGGCGGCGCGGCGAGATGTCGTAATCGACGCCGAATAGCTCACCTTTCTGGTTTACAACGCGCAAGGCATCCAGCCAGTTGATGCGTTGTTCTTCGCCGACGAAGCCGATAGCAGTGAGTTGCTGGTATCCGGGCAGGTAGCGGATGATCAGCTCTTTTTCCGAGCCGGATTTTTGCACGCGGTTTTGTGCTTCGCGCAATTGCACTTGCTGCGTGTTGTACTGTTGTTGCGCGGCCTGCATTTTGTCCAGGCTGAATTTCACCACGCCGATGACCGCGAGCAAAACCACCGCGAATACCAGCAGGGGGACGGTGAGGGTGAATGTGGCTTTGGCGCGGTTCATGCGTCGGGTTTGAGTGTCAGCAGGATTTTGAAATCTGCGACGCCGGCATGCTCGGCGGCGTCTTTGGTGTTGCCGGACAAGGCGAGTCCTGGACTGACATTCAACGGATATTTCACCACGCGCACGTCAGCCACTGCCGGATCGCTGGCCAGCCGTTTTGCGACGCGGTTAATGGAATCAATCGCAGCGCGGTAGTCGCCTTGAAATGGCCGTATCTCGCCGACGACGGCACCGCTTTGCTTTAAGGCGACGGGGGCGCCGGTGATCGCCGGCGCAGCGGGTTGCGGCGGGCTCGCGCCGGCATCCGCATTGACCGTCTCGGTGCCATAGGTCCAGGTCATTTCCTGAAGAAATACGTCGGGACTGGCTTCGATGGCGCGCGACACGATTTGCATGAACGGGTGCGGTGAGCGCACGGTTTTGGTGACTTTTTTGTAGATCTCTACCGCATTGCTCAGATTTTCAGAGGTGGTGGGCGCGGCGGGAAATTCGCGCGTTATTTCCTGGTACTGCGTTTGTGCGGACGCCGTACGTTTCGCGTCAAACGCGGTTTGTTGTCCTAAGTCATACGCGAACCACACGTTGTAGCCCGCCCACACCATGCCTGCGAGTCCGAGCGCGGCGCTTGCCGCATAGACGGCTTTTCGACGCTGGAATTGCCGGTGCCCGCTGGTGATGGATGCCGGTGCGAGATTGGTCTCCGGCGCCTGTTCGGCCAGCAATTTCAGATAGGCGGTTTCCAGCGCCAGATCGAAATGATCCGGCGTCATAGGCAGTTGGCGGATCAGTGTGGCACGATCGATCCGCACGCACTCAAGGTTGGCGCTTTCTGCAGCGAGGTGCGCAACGACCGGGGCCAAACTGTTGTCGTGATCGAGCAGCAATACCTTCAGCGGGTCGTCCACTGAATGCAGATGCAGTGACGACAGATACTGTCGCGTGCTGGATATTTCCGATGTGATCGTGCCCGGAGTACGTGTGGAACTGTCGCCCGCACCGCCGCGTGACAGACGGCTGACGCAGAATTCGCCGTCTTTGTAGAAGGTAAGACGCAGACCCGCGCCGTGCGGCGCGACAACCAGCACGCGTGACAGCGTTTCGCCGAGCTTGCGGACGAGTGCCGCAGTCAGCATCGATACCAGATAAATGCCGGCGACCGGCAGTCCAAGCCGGGTGACAACGCCGAGCCACGGGTCTATCAGCCCCGGATTGGTGAGCGCGGCGAGCAGGTAACGGTCGTCGCGCCTTTTGTCGCCGATGCGCCCGCGGAAGATTGCCGCGGCGTAGGGTGTGTTGCGGTAGTACTGCTTGAGTTTGCGATCAAGCATGGCGGCGCGGTCGGCGCCGGTAGCGTGCGGCAGCGTTTCGAAGCGGTAGTCTTCTTCGACGGTATCGGCACAAAGATAAACCAGCGCGGCGGGCGCTGACGAGAGAAAGTCGTCGAACGCAGCAAGCCCTGCTTCATCGGGCTGGAAAATCTCGCAGCGGACAATGCCGCTGCCGTGCCCACGTGTCTGCACGACAACCGCTTGTGTTGCTGAAATACAAAGCAGAATCTTATCGGCCATGAGGTACCATGAGGTATCTTTGTCGGTGGTCTGTGCGAGCGCCCCGTCTCGTCTCGTTTTGCCTATAGTTTCAGCTTGCCGAGAATATCATACACGGGCGAGAGCACCGACCACATGATAAATGCCATTACCAGCCCGAGCCCCATGGTCAGTGTAGGTTCCAGCAGGCGCAAGGCTTTGTCCACGGATTCGCGCACTTCCCGGGTATAGAAGTAATTGACGTTGCGTAACGCAACATCGAGCGCGCCGGTGGTTTCGCCCACGCGCAGCATGCGCAATACCAGCGCGGGCAGCAGCCCGAGATCATGGAACGACTCGGTCAGGCTTTGCCCGGCCGAGACTTGTTGCCCCGCGCGCATCAGGCCGTTCGCGACATATTTGTTGCCGGCGATTTCTTCGCTGGTTTTCAGGGCATCCAGAATGGTGATGCCGGATTCATACATCAGCGCGAAAAAATTGGCGAAACGCGCAAGGATGATTTTTTGCAGGATCGGCCCGATCACCGGCAACCGCAGCTTGGCGTAGTCCCACAGGTAGGCTGCTCTGGGGTTGGTGCGTATGGTGAACGCAATGCCCGCCGCGAGCACCACCGGGACGATCAACAGTACCGGCCAGTAAGTGGTAATCATGCGCGAGAGGAAAATCAGTATCTTTGTCTGTACCGGCATTTCTACGTTCATGGTTTTTAATAACCCGGTGACCTGCGGCACGAGATAGGTCAGCAGAAAAATAATCACCCCGGTCACCACCACCAGCACCATTGCGGGATAGATCAGTAGCTTCTTGGTCTGCGAGGCGAGCTCATCCTGCCACTTGAGTGAGTCGGCCAGATTTTTGAATACTTCAGCGACGCGCCCGGTTTGCTCGCCGGCGCGGATCAGGCTGACAAACACTTTGTCGAAGGTTTCGGGATGTGCCGCCATGCATTGCGACAGCACCTTGCCGCTTTCGATGTCTTCGCACATGGTGGTTAGCACTTCACGCATGCGCGCATTTTCCAGCGTGTCGCGCAGATCGCGCAGGCCGTCAGCGATGGGGATGCCCGCGCGGCTCATCTGTTCCATGTCGAAGCAGAAATTAATGAGGTCCTGACGCGTGATTCTGGCCGCGGTCGCGACGATGGAAATACTGCGCTCAACCTCGGTGCCGGTGATGAGGTCCAACCCCATCCGTTTCAGGCGCGATTCGAGATCGACCTCGTTTACCGCGTCCATCCCGCCGCGCACCGGGCTGCCGGATCGATCGATGGCTTTATAGCGGAACGAGGGCATTGTTGTTTAAGGATGAAGGATTAACTGAAGGATGAAG
>JAYVQD010000448.1:0-4596 GCA_043777275.1 Nitrosomonadales bacterium | reverse complement strand
CAAAGCGCCCGCGCGCGCGTTCGATCAGTGCGAAAAAGCGATCTTTATCGCCGCCATGCATCATGCGCTCGTCGAGATGCGCATCGAGCGCCGCACGGGTTTCGCGCGACAGCACGCCGCGTGCGGCAACGTCCATGTAGGTCCACTGCTTCAGCGCGGGGAAATCTTCGCGAAACGCGGTGAACAGGTCGAATTCGGTGTTGGGTTTATTCATGATGCACACTCCATGAAGACGATGATACAAACACTACAAACACTGTCGTTCCCGCGCAGAGCCTGTCCTCGAATGCTTTAGTCGGGGACGGGAACCCATAACACCGTGGCACTTGAGACGGCTTATGGATTCCTGCCTGCGCGGGAATGACGGGGTTGGGATTTTCACGATCCTTCCAGATACATTCTCGATGCGTAGTCGGGCGAAATACGGCCTTCAACCACATCTTTCTGCACAGCGCTGATGGTACGCTGTTTCGAATCGCCATAACCCGCACCCCCCGGCGTGCAAATACGCAGCACACTGCCGCGCGGCAACGGAATATCCGCTGCCGCTGACGGCAGCACCCGTTCCAGCGGCGTATCGGGATTCAGCACAAACCTGCCGCATGCCCCCGACCCGCCGCCCGCCATGCCCGGTGACGCCACATGCTGCCGCTCCGACGACAGGCTCACCACAATATCATCGGCCAGCACGCGGTAATCACGCACCACCCCCGCGCCGCCGCGATACTGACCGGGACCGGACGATTCATCCCACAGCGCGTAACGCTCCACGCGAAATGGATAGGCGTGTTCCAGCGCTTCAGACGGCAGATTCGACGAGCCGGAGGCATGCACGCGTACGCCGTCCACGCCGTCACGGTTGGCGCGCGCACCCATGCCGCCGGCCACGGTTTCGTAATCGACAAAATAAACGCCGGTGCGCGGGTCGGTGCCCGACAGCACAAACAAATGATGCGGCCCGCTGCCCGCCAGCGCTTTATCGGGCATGGCTTGCGACAGCGCGTTGGCGATCACATCACCCAGCACGCTGGCCGAAATCGAGCGGCAGCCGATGGCCGCTGGCGGCACAGGCCCCACCACGCAACCCGGTGGCGCTTTGATATGCAGCGTGCGGTAGTAACCGGCGTTGGCGGGCACTTCGGGGTCGAGCATGGCCTTGGCGACCGTGTACACCGTGGCGAGCAAGGCACGATACGGAATGTTGCGTGCGCTTTCGAGTTGTTTGCCGGAACCAGTGAAATCGAAATCCATGCGGCCCTTATTACCCTTTGCGATGGTCAGCGTGAGCTTGATGGCGCAGGTTTCACCCTCATGATTGCCGTCGAGATAATCTTCCGCCACATAACACCCCGGCGGCAACTTATTGATCGCCGCGCGGAAACGCTTCTCGGTAAAGTCGAGATAACCCGCAATAGCCTCCTGCGTTTCTTTCAGTCCGTAACGGTCAAACAATTGCAGCACGCTGCGCGCACCCACGGTGTTCGCAGCGAACTGCGCGTTGAGATCGCCGACGCGCTCATCCGGCGTGCGCGAATTCAATAAAATAATATCGACGACATCGCGATTGACCCAACCCGCCCGCATGATACGCACCGGCGGAATGCGCAGCCCCTCCTGATAAATCGATTTGCACACCGCCGCTTCGGAGCCGGGCACCATGCCACCGACGTCGGCGTGATGCGCGATGTTGGCGACGAAGGCAATGATTTTTTTGCCTTTGAACACCGGCGCAATCACATTGATGTCGGGCAAATGCGTGCCGCCGCCGTTGTAGGGGTCGTTGGCGACAAACATATCGCCGGACAGAATTTCGCTCATCGGAAAGCGCTTCAAAATTTCGGCCACCGCACCGACCATCGAGCCCAGGTGTATCGGCACGCGCTGCGCCAGCGCGATCACTTCGCCCGCCACGTCAAAAATCGCGGTAGAACAATCCGCGCGCTCCTTGATGTTGGGCGAAAACGCCGTGCGCATCAGCGTCGCGGCCATTTCCTCGGCGGTGGCGAGCAGAAAGCGCGCGATGACTTCGGATTTGATGGGGTCGATTTTGCGTTTCATGGCACTCTCAGCGTTAACGAGTCGGACCAATCCAGATCTTATTGAGGAAATCTTCAAACGTAGCCGCGACGAATAGTGGCGGCCGGCGCTTCGTATCGTCTATAAAAAGCACATGTCCATTGGACGAATCCCAACCGTAGCGATTGTTGAACAGATCATCGGCAATCGGCACGAGTCCCGCATCGCGTAAATCAGCACGCGCTCGAAAATCCATCAGCAGATTCCCCGCCGCGCCCTTGCAACCCAGGATGGTCCATATTCCCAAAGGCTCTGCGCCGTTTACAGGAATCAGCGCCGCTCCGGCGAACCGGCATCGGCCATACGATTTTTGGATTTCGCGAAAAAGTTCCGGCAGCGTTACACCCAACGCAGCTTCGGCCATCAACAGTTCTTGCTCAGAAGCCGGATCGAAAGCATCGTCAATCGCTTGCAGGCTTGCGGCTAACGCCGCGACGGTTTCGCGCGCGTTCATTTTTGCACCAGCGTCAGATGCAGATAACCCAGCGCATCGTTGTGGATGATCGCTTTGGGCGGCACCACGGTCGTTGCATCCATTTGTTCGATGATCGCCGGCCCCGTTGATCGCCAGCCTGCAGGCAACGGGTCGCGCTGGTACACCGGCGTCTGCACGAATCCGGTTTCGGCAAACCACACTCGGCGCATCTCTGTAAGTATTTGTTTTTGAACAACTTTTTTACTTTTTCGCGCTGCCGATGGCGCTTTACGCGCAGCCGTCACCACCAGCCGCAGGTTGACGATTTCCACCGGCTGTGCCGGCATGTCGTAACCATAGAACGTTTTATGGCGGCGGTGAAACGCGCCGCTCAATCGCTTGAGGCTTGCGCCACTCAACTGCTCAGACGCAAGCGGCATGGTGAGTTCAAAGTTCTGCCCGAAGTAACGCAGTTCCAAAAAGAATTCAAAGCGGGCTTTGTTTTCGCCTTCACCGCGCAGCCATTGCGCACCGCGCTTTTTCAAATCCGCAAAACCCGCGTTAAATGCTTTGACGTTGATCGCGTCCGCGCGCAGCAAGCGCGTCAAACTGAAATCGCCACGCACATCGGCATGCAACAGCCCAATCGCGGATAACAAACCGGGGCGCGGCGGCACCAGCACGCGGCCCATGCCCATGTTGCGCGCCACATCCGCCGCGTGCAGCGGCCCCGCGCCGCCAAACGCCACCAGCGTGAAATCGCGCGGGTCTACACCCTGCTCGACGGAAATCACGCGCACGGCTCCCATCATGTTGACGTTGATGATTTCGATCACGCCCGCAGCAGCCTTGACTGCATCCACGCGCAACGATTGCGCCAATTCGTCGATCACGGCGTGCGCTTTGTCGGGGTGCATCGCCATGCGGCCGCCAAGCAGCGACTTGGGGCTCAGGCGCCCGAGTGTCACATTGGCGTCGGTCACCGTCGCCTTGGTGCCACCCCGTCCGTACGCCGCCGGGCCGGGATACGCGCCCGCGCTTTGCGGCCCCACTTTGAGCAAACCGCCCGCGTCGATCCACGCAATCGAACCACCGCCCGCGCCAATGGTGTGGATGTCGAGCGAGCGCGTGCGCACCGGAAAGCCGCCCATCTGGCGCTCGCTTTTTTGTGCCGGTTCGCCGTCACGAATCAGGCACACATCCGTGCTGGTGCCGCCCATGTCGAAGGTAATCAGGTTCGGCGCATTGAGTTGGCGACCGAGGCTCACCGTGCCGATCACGCCGCCTGCCGGCCCGGAAAAAAACGTGTTCACCGGCATCTTGCGCACCGCGCCCGGCGACACCGCACCGCCGTTGGATTGCATCACGCGCGGCGCGTGCGGTATGCCCAGCGCCGCCACGCCTTGCTCGAATTGCTGCATGGTGCGATCCATGATCGGCATCAGACTGGCATTGACCGTCGCCGTCGAAAACCGCTCGAACTCACGAAACTCGCCCAGCACTTCGTTCGACGTGCAAAGATAAATCTCCGGCCACAGCGATTGCACCAACGCGCGCGTGCGTTCTTCGTGCCCCGCGTTGGCATACGAGTGCATGAAGCAAATTGCTACGGCTTCGACTTTTTTCGCTTTTAGCACCGCCACCGCGCGGCGCACATCGTCTTCGGCCAGCGGTGTGGCCACTGAGCCATCCTGAGCCACGCGCTCGGCAACCTCCAACCGGCAATCGCGCGCGGCGGGCGGCATCGGCTTCGGAATATCCAGATTGAAATAATGCGGGCGGCGCTGGCGTGCAAGCTCCAGCACATCACGAAACCCGGCAGTGGTGATTACGCCGGTGCGCGCCCACTTGCCTTCGAGCACGGCATTGGTGGCGAGCGTGGTGCCCAGCACCAAAAACACCACATCGCGGCGCGCGATGGCATTTTGATCGAGCAGCTCGGCGATGCCATCGAGGATGCCGCGCGCCGGGTCAGCAGTGGTGGTAGGCGCCTTGTGATAGCAATAGCGCCCGCTGTCGAGATCAGCGGCCACCAGATCAGTAAAGGTGCCGCCGGTGTCGATACCTACGAAAATCTTGCTCACTTATCAGCCCTGAATGGTGTG
>JAYVQD010000447.1:0-4613 GCA_043777275.1 Nitrosomonadales bacterium | reverse complement strand
ACAAGCTGACCGGCGCGCACATCCCGGATTCGCCCTATCCGATCCGCGAGCTGGAAGACCTTGGGCGTGATGCCGAGTTGGCGATTGTGATGGGCGGTGACGGCACCATGTTGAACATCGCGCGCACGCTCGCGCCGTATGACGTGGCGCTGGTGGGGGTGAATCAGGGGCGGCTGGGGTTTTTGACCGATATTTCGCTCGACACCATGTACGAAACGATTTCCGCCATCCTCGACGGCCAGTGCGTCACCGAAGACCGCATGCTGCTGCAAGGCGAAATTCATCGCGGCGGTGAGCAAGTGCTGGACGTGCTGGCGTTTAACGACGTGGTGGTGAGCAAGGGCATTGAAGGCAACATGGTTGAATTCGAGGTGCGCATCGACGGTGAGTTTATTTACCACCAGCGCTCCGACGGCCTGATTATCGCCACGCCGACGGGATCAACCGCCTATGCGCTGTCGGCGGGCGGGCCGATTGTGCATCCGTCGTTACGCGTGATATCACTGGTGCCGGTGTCGCCGCATACGCTGTCCAACCGGCCCATCTTGGTGGGCAGCGACAGCGTGATTGAAATCATCCTGAGCAGCGACAGCGACGCCCACGCGCACTTTGACAGCCACTCGCACTATGCGTTGCGCGAAGGCGACCGCGTAATCATCAAGCGCTACCCGCACACCATCAGCTTGTTGCATCCGGTTGGGCATAGCTACTATCGGATGTTGCGGGAGAAGCTCAACTGGAATAGAGCGTAGGTTTTGCTGAACTATGTTGCGTAGCCTGTCTATCCGCGATTTCGTCATCGTCGAACGCATGGAGCTGGAGTTCGACGCCGGCTTTACGGTATTGACCGGCGAAACCGGCGCGGGGAAATCCATTTTGATCGATGCGCTGGCACTGGTGTTGGGTGCGCGTGCGGATGCGCTGGTGGTGCGGCAAGGTGCGGAGCGTGCCGAGGTGAGCGCCGAATTCGACATTGCCTCATACAAAGCGGCAAAAAAATACCTTCAAAAACAAGAGCTTATAGACGAAGGCGGTATGTGCTTGGTGCGCCGGGTGATCGACGCCAGCGGTCGTTCGCGTGCTTTTATCAATGGTACGGCAGTGACCGCGACGCAGTTGCGTGAGCTGGGCGAGTTGCTGGTGGATATCCACGGCCAGCATCAACATCAATCGTTGGCGCGCGCACCGGCGCAACGCGAGTTGGTGGATGCCTACGGCAAGTTGGAAGCGCAGGCCGATAAAGTCGCTGAACGGCATCGCGACTGGCGCGACAAGGCCGAGCGGCGGCGCGCGTTTGAGAACAATGCGGCGGCGTATGTCGCGGAGCGCGAGCGTCTTGATTGGCAAGTGAGTGAGCTCACGCAACTGGCATTGACCGCGGACGAGTGGCCAGCGTTGACAGCGGAACATTCGCGGCTCGCGCACGCGGCAAGCCTGATCGAAGCTGCGGAGTTCGGCATGGAAACGCTATCCGAAGCCGAGGGCGCGAGCCTCGCGCAGATGAACGGCGTGATCGCGCGGCTGAAAAATTTGCTCGATTACGATCCCAAACTGAAAGACGTTCTGGATGTGCTGGAGCCCGCGCAAGTGCAGTTGCAGGAAGCGGTTTACAGCCTGCGCCATTATCAGCAAAAACTCGATCTCGATCCGAAGCGCCTGCGTGATGCCGAGCAGCGGATGGATGCCATCCACAGCGCCGCGCGCAAATACCGCACCGAGCCGGAGCAACTGCCCGCCATGCTGGCGAAAGCGCGTGCGCGGCTCGACGAACTGTCCCTCGCGGGCGATGCGGATGCGCTGCGTAAACTCGAAGACGCCGCACGCGAGGCGGTTGTAGCCGAAGCTAAAAAATTGTCCACGGGCCGGCGCAAGGCCGCGAAACAGTTGGCCGAAAAAGTCACCGATGCCATGCAAACGCTGGCAATGACCGGCGGCGTGTTCGATGTGGCACTGAATGCGCTCGAAGAACCCGCCGCGCACGGGCTGGAGAGCATCGAGTTTCTGGTGTCGGCGCATAAAGGCATGACACCGCAGCCGATGGCGAAAGTCGCTTCCGGCGGCGAACTGTCGCGCATCAGCCTGGCGATCCAAACCATCACCAGCCAGATCGCGCAAGTGCCGACATTGATTTTCGACGAAGTGGATGCCGGCATCGGCGGACGCGTCGCTGAAATCGTCGGCAAGCTATTGAAAGATTTGGGCAGCAAACATCAAGTGATGTGCATCACGCATCTGCCGCAAGTGGCGGCGTGCGGCGATCAGCAATGGCAGGTCGCCAAGAGCGCGGGCGGTAACAATGGCAAAGTCGCGAGCAAAGTCACGGTACTCGACAAAACCCAGCGCGTCGAAGAAATCGCGCGCATGTTGGGCGGGGTGAAAATCACCGACACCACGCGCAAGCACGCGGCGGAAATGCTGGGCGTAAAATAATCAATAAAAACAAATAGTTACGTTTGTTCTGTTGACGCGGTGTTGCGCCCGCCGCTAGACTAAAACCTGTGGGGATAACGCAGGCTCCCCGCTGTATCAACGTAACAAAGACGCGTTGCGTCCAAGCTCTGCTTCCATCCTGAACTGAAAGGATTTTGAAGTCATGGACGCCTCACTTTCTCAACAAGAACTGAAGTCACAACTCGCCGGTGCGCAACCGCCGCTGGTGATCGACGTGCGCCGCGCGCCCGCGTATCGCAGTGCAACCGACATGATTGCGGGCGCGTTGCGGCGTGATCCGGCTACCGTTGCCGATTGGTCGCGCACCTTGCCGCGTGCGCGCGACGTGGTGGTGTATTGCGTACACGGCCACGAGGTCAGTCAGAACGCGGCCCAGGCGCTGCGTGAAGCGGGATTCAACGCGCACTTTCTCGACGGTGGCATAGAAGAAGGCTGGAAAAGCAACGGCGGTGCGGTTGCGCACAAACCGAAGGATGCGGCAACACGATGGGTGACGCGCGAGCGGCCGAAGATTGATCGCATCGCATGTCCGTGGCTGGTGGCGCGCTTTGTGGATCCGGATGCGGAGTTTTTGTATGTGCCCACGCCGCAGGTGCAGCGGGTCGCGGCGGAGCGCGATGCGGTGCCGTACGATGTGGCGGATGTGGCGTTCACGCACGTGGGCGAGTTGTGCAGCTTTGACGCATTTATCAAAAACTACCGCCTGTCGGAACCGGCGCTGGATCGTCTGGCAATCATTGTGCGTGGTGCGGATACCGCACACCTGGCACTGGCGCCGCAGGCCGCGGGCTTGCTGGCGATATCGCTGGGCTTATCGCGTAATTTTGCGGACGATCACGTGATGTTGCAGCAGGGCATGGTGATGTACGACGCGCTGTATGCGTGGTGCCGCGATGGACAGGATGAAACGCATAACTGGAATCCGGCAGCGTAGCATGCGTTTAGCGTTGGGAGTAACCGACGGTGTTACTCCCAACGCCGAACTCAACGCTCAACTCTTCGCGGCTTTCCTGGGGCAGTTGTCGCGCAAACAATCCGCGTAAATATGCAGCGAGTGGTCGTGAATCTTGAAGCCGCGCGCTTCGGCGACTTGCGATTGGCGTTTTTCGATTTCAGCGTCGTAAAATTCTTCGACATGGCCGCATTGCACGCACACCAGATGATCGTGATGGCTGCCCTGATTAAGCTCGAACACCGCTTTGTCGGATTCAAAATGGTGGCGGATCAGCAGCCCGGCCTGCTCGAATTGCATTAACACGCGATACACCGTCGCGAGCCCGGTGTCGGCGCCTTCTTTTTGCAGCAGCTTGTAGACATCTTCGGCTGACAGATGGCGCACGGCGCTTTTCTCGAAAAGTTCGAGGATGCGTAGCCGCGGCAGCGTCGCTTTGAGGCCGCTGGTTTTGAGGTTTTCAGTAGAATTCAACGGCATCTCTATCGGAGAGGGATGAGTCTGGGCTATGATATTAGGAATTATTCATGGTGGAAACCACGCGCGGATTGCGTGGTCTATGCTGCAACGATGTGTGTATTGTCTCCTGCCATGCCCCTCGAAACTTATAAAAATGTTATTTAAAAACAAATACTTAGTATCGGCGCTCGTGTTGGCGGGTGCCGCGGCGAATTTGGCGGGCTGCAAACAGGTGCCGATGTTACCCGGTCTTGGTGCGCACAAGATCGATATTCAGCAGGGTAACGCGGTGACGCAGGAAATGGTGGCGAAATTGCAGCCGGGCATGACACGCAATCAAGTGCGTTTTGCGTTGGGCACACCGCTGCTGATTGACCCGTTCCGCTCGGATCGCTGGGATTATTTTTACAGTTACATGAAGGGCGGCGAGGTGATCGAGCAGCGCAGGCTCATCGTGTTTTTCAAGGACGATAAACTCGATCGCATGGAAGGCGACGTAATCGCCGCCAAACCGGTAGCGGAAAAGCCTGCTGTTGTTGCGCCGAAACCTGACGTCACAGCACCCGCAGCGAAGCCCGCCGTCACCGCACCCGAGACAAAGCCTGCCGCTGCGGAAGTGCCAGTGCCGGGGGTGTTGACGACCGGCGACGGTCAGCCGGTGGGTTCCAATTTCGGCACGAGCGCGGACAAACCAGTGGAGAAACCCGTGGAGAAACCCGCGGTTAAACCAATACCCGCCGCCGCAGCCAAG
>JAYVQD010000446.1:0-18160 GCA_043777275.1 Nitrosomonadales bacterium | reverse complement strand
TGCTGGGAACGTAAGTATAACAAGCCGCGCAACCTACCCTGCGTGGTGTTTATAACTGCCCACGAACCAAAGGAAGACCAATATATGTCAGAATTTCTTATTCGATAAGGAGATCTACTGATTTAGTATATTAATTTGGTGCGTAGCAGCATAAACAATATCCCGAGCTACAACGCGGATTGGGGAAGCAACACAAAAAAAAGCGCAACCCCGTAGGATTGCGCTGAAGTTCCACCAAAGGAGGAGGTTTTGGAGGAATATGCCCCGCCATAGGCACTGGGCATGGTTAAATTATGCGCGCCTCCAACTTCCTGCGCAATCGTTTTTGCTGCAATGCATAATACATTTTGTAAACATTCAGATTAGTTAATGTATCATATTCCGTCATCAATTCTAATCTTGCGCCGCGCTCAGCCGCGATCCCGCCAGCGCGCCGTCAACAGTGCGGCCGCGTGCCTGTTGCGCAGCGGATCGCGCCATGCCGAAAATGTAATTATTCAGTAACTATTTGTTTTTATTAAGTATTTTTAAAGTATCCATCACCGATGGAGCACCCGCCAATCGGACCGATTGAACTTCCCAAATTTTCAGCGCAGAGGCTCCTCAGCCGGACGATGGCTTGATCGTCACCATCCGCCGCCATCCACCGCCTGGGCGGCAAGTGGAACGTGATGGAGATCACCGCCAAGGGCCCGCAACTCACCGTCAAGCTCAATGGCGCTGTGACGGTGCAAGTCAGTGACAGCAAGTTTCCCCAGGGCCCGTTCTCGCTGCAATATGGCGCAGGCGTGAAAGGCGCAGTGGGCGGCCCCATCAAGTGGCGCAAAGTGCAGGTTCGCACGCTGTAGTCTGCCGACACGCCGGCGGATGGGGGGATGCAAGGTAAGCCAGCGGGCTGACCTTGCGGCTCAAACCCGTAAATTCAGAAAATGATTGAGGATATGAAAATGATCCTCAAACAATTCCGCTTCCCTCTCGCGTAGCGCCGTCACCGGCACCCATTTCGCTGCCGCCGCATCATCGGCGGCAGCGACTTGAGGCGGGCGCGTGCAAACGATGTCGAAAAAATGCGCGTGGGTAATGGTGCGCCCGCGCAGGCTGCGGTCGGGATGATCGAAAACCGCCACGCCGCTTAACGCCGCTTCAAGGTCTGAATCAAGCAGCGCGAATCCGGTTTCCTCGCGTAGCTCGCGTATCGCCCCTGCCAGCACGCGCTCGCGCGGCTCCAGAAACCCGCCCGGCAACGCCCACATGCCCTTGCCGGGACTGCGCGCCCGCTGGATCAACAACACGTGGTCTGCCGCGCGCACCACGGCATCCACCGTAATGAACGGGCCGGTTCCCCATTTTTTCTTGCCCGCCTCCACCGCCCGATGCTCCTCGCGCAGCCGCGCGTAATGCGGCAGCCTGGCCCAGCCTTTGAGGTATTGGCACACCGCCGGCGGCGCTAACGTGGCGAGCAATGCCTGAATCACGTCGGCGTCATCGCCCTCGAAATAAATCTGCCGCAGCCGCGTGGCGTCTATCTCTCCCGCGCGGCCTGCCTCGACCAACGTCCAGCGCGGAAAGCGATTGAGATATGCGCTGGATAAATCCTTGTGGTGGCCGATCAGCGCCACCGGCGCCATCGGTACCACCAGGCCGATGATCTGTTCCACGGTCGCCGTCACGCTGGCGGCCCAGCGCTGCTCGTCGTAACCATCGCGCACGGCGGCGAACTGCACGCGAGCGCGTTCGGCGGCATCGAGCGTTGCGCCGATCATAGCCGCGCGCTCGTCGCTGGTGAACGGGTCTTTGGCGTCACGCGCCTGACACGCCGAGCCCAACACCACGATCACACGCGGCGCGGTTTGCAGCGCCTGGCGCAGCAGCGCGGCGTGCCCGTTGTGAAATGGCTGAAAGCGTCCGATCAACACTGCGACCTGAATGAATGTACTCATGGCACTGTTGCCTCGTCAAAAGTGGTAATGCGCAGCTATCGGCATTTGCCGTCCGCTGCCGAACGCCCGCGCACGCACGCGCAACACCGGCGGCGCCTGGCGGCGCTTGTATTCGTTGCGCGCGATCATGTGCTGAATGCGTTTGACTAACGCCGCGCCTTCGCCGCTAGCGGTCAGCGCGGCGAAACGCGCCTGCACCTCGGCGCGTTCGCCGCTGCCGAGGCTCGCGCCTTCGATCAACTGTTTGAGAATGGTATCCAGCGTTTCGTACGGCGGCAGGCTGTCGGTGTCGCGCTGGTCCGGCGCCAGTTCGGCGGACGGCGCTTTGTCGATAATCGAGCGCGGGATCAGTTCGCGCCCGGCAGCCGTATTCAAGTGGCGCGACAATTCAAACACTTCGGTCTTGTAGATGTCACCGATCAGGCCCAGCCCGCCGTTGGTGTCGCCATACAACGTGCAGTAACCCACCGACAATTCGCTTTTGTTGCCGGTGGTGAGCAGCAGGTGGCCGAACGCGTTGGAGTACTCCATCAGTATCGTCCCGCGGATGCGCGCCTGCACGTTCTCGTGCGCCAGACCTCGGAGCGGTGCGGCGAAGGCTTGCCCAAAACCATGGGCATACTTATCAACCAGGTCACGAATCGGGTGTTCGTGCAGCGTGATGCCGAGATTGTCGCAAAGCTGTTTCGAATCATCGACGCTGCCCGCGCTGGAATAGCGCGAAGGCATGGTCACCGCCGCCACATTGTTCGCGCCGAGCGCCTCGACTGCCAACGCCAGCGTCAGCGCGCTGTCGATGCCGCCGGAACAACCCACCACCGCTTTGCTGAATCCGCAGCGCCGCGCGTAATCGCGCAAACCCAGCACGATTTGCCGGCGGTAAAATTCCATCGCCGGCAAACCTGCACGGCTAACGGCAGGCAACGGCGCGCCGTCGGCGAGCGTGCAGACGGCGTTGCCGAATTCCAGCGTGGCGATGTCCTCCTGAAACCGCGCCGCTTCGAACACCACGCCGTGTTGCGGCGTGACCACGAATGACGCGCCGTCAAACACCAGTTGATCCTGTCCGCCGAACTGATTCACGTAGAGCAACGCAAAGCCGTGGCGGGCGCTCGCGCGCGCAAACAGATGATGCCGGTGTTCGCGCTGGCCGACGCTCGACGGACTGGCGTTGATCGACACCACCACGTCCGGCGCGGCATCCGCGAGGCGTTGAAAGGGGTTCACCGCGTAGTCGCGATGCGCGTCGTTCCAGCCATCTTCGCAAATCATGAAGCCCACTTGCGTCTCGCCAATACGCAGCACCCGCGCCACGTCCGGCCCCGGCTCGAAGTGGCGGCGTTCGTCGAAGATGCCGTAGGTCGGCAGCAGTTGCTTGGCGTAGCGCAGCACGATGTTGCCGTCCTTCAACACCAGCAGTTCGTTGTGCAGTGCCTTGCCGGGGCCTTCGCGCTTCTGCGGTGCGCCGATCACCCAGTGCAAATGCGGATGCTCGCGCGTGGCCTCCAGCAGCGTGGCCAAGCCTTGTTCCACGCGGGCGAGGAACGCGGGCTCGTCCAGCAAATCACCGGGGTAGTAGCCGGTGAGTGACAGTTCCGGGAACACAATCATCGCGGCGTTCGCTTCTACCGCCCGTGCCGCCGCGCGGCGCGCGATAGCGATGTTGCCGGCGATATCACCCACGGTGGGGTTGATCTGAGCCATCGTAATACGCAGCATGATGTCCGCCTGTCAGGAGTGGTTGAACACTTGCCGCAAATAGGCAAGGTAGGTCTGGTCGTCACACAAGGTTTTGCCGGGCGAATCGGATAACTTGGCCACCGGCTGATCGTTGCAGCGCAGGAGTTTCATCACAATGTTCAACGCCGGATGCGGCGTGTCGTTGGATAAATCGGTGCCGATGCCAAACGCGGTTTGGGTGCGCCCGCGAAAATGCTGCCACAAGGCTATCGCACGCGGCACGTTCAGACCATCCGAGAACACCAGCCGCTTGGTGGCCGGGTCGATGCGCAGTTTGGCGTAATGCGCCAGCGCTTGTTCGCCCCACGCCACGGGGTCGCCGGAATCGTGGCGCAAGCCGTCGAACAGCTTGGCAAAATACAAATCAAAATCATGGAGAAACGCGCTCATGCCCACCACGTCGGTGAGCGCGATGCCCAGATCGCCGCGATACGCCTGCACCCAGCCTTCGAGCGCGGCTTTCTGAAAATCGCGCAGCCTGAAGCCGAATGCCTGGTACGCCTGTAGATACTCGTGCGCCATGGTGCCGATGGGCGTGAGGCCGTGCTTCATGGCGAAGTAGACGTTGGAGGTGCCGCGAAACTGACCCGGCGCCTCTCTTAACAACGTCGCAACGACTTCTTCATGCCAGTCTGCGGAATAACGCCGCCGCAAGCCGAAATCAAAAAACGTGAACGGAAAATTCGCGCCGGCATTGAATTCGTCTGCGTGCTCGCGCAGGCACACGATTTTGCCTTGCAGCCTTGCGCGCGCGGCCTCCCGCACACCATCAGCGGGCAAGCGGCGAAAGTACAGCTCGTTGATGATGTACAACACAAATATCTCAAAGCCCATCACATGCACCATGGGCCCGCGCGCAGTGACCACCAGCCGCTCACCCTCGGTACGCATCTCAATAAAGCGCCGTTGAAAGCGGAACATCGACAGAAAATCGACAAAATCGCTTTTCATAAAGCGCAGTCCGCGCAAATACTGGAGCTCGGCATCTTTGAAATGCAGGGTACACAAGTGATCGAGTTCCGCCTCGACTTCGGCTTTTAATTCAGCCAGCGCAAACGCAGGCGTGTTGCGGCACACGAAGCCGTATTCCGCCTGCGCACTGGGGTGGCTGTGCAGAATCGCCTGCCACATGGTGAATTTGTAGAGATCATTCTCCAGCAGGCTTTTAACGATAGGAGGATGCGCTTGCATGATGTCGCCCTGATTGTCGCCCTGATGGGTTTATGCGTTCAACGCCAGTTCTGTCGCGACGGCGTCAGCCGTGGCAAGCCGCGCGCCGCAGCCGCGCATGGCGTCGAGAAACGCCTGGTAGGGTGATTCAAAGCCTATCACCGGGCTGATGCAATCGGTAATCAGCGTCAACTTTTGCGCATCGCCGCCCAAGCCCTGCACGATGTGCTCGGTGGTGGCCTTGACGCAATGGCTGCCGGCTTCGCCCGCGATATAAATTCGATCAGCTTGCTGGAGTTGGTCAATGAGCCTCTGATTGAATTGGGTGGCGTTGTCCGCGAGGTCAGGCACTTCCGCCATGATCGCGCTGTAGTGTTCCGTCCATGGGTTTTCGCCCTTGGTGATTTTTTGCACTGTGCGCGAAGTTCGCTCTTCCCAGCCGTTGTAGGCGTGGCGCAAATCATGATGCACGTTGTGTCCCCAGGTGCCGATTTCGCAATGCACGGGCCACACCATGTGCGTGTAGCGGCCGGCGGCTTCCAGCGCATCAAGGTAGGCAAGGGCGCGCGTTTGGTTTGCGGCTACACGCGGCACGATGCGGCCAGCACGCACATCAGCGGCTTTGACCATCGTAAAGGGCGCCACCGGCGTGCCGTCGCCCTGCTGCCAAAAAGTGGGGTGCGCGATGTCGATGCGCTGGTGAGAATCGAGGGTGAGGGTGATCTTATTGATGGCGTCGCCCGCGCGCTCGATCAGCGCGGCAAGGCGCTGCATATCGGCGTGCGCGCCGGGTACGGGTAACGCGGGGCGCAGGCGGGCGGCCGTGGTGGTGGCGGCGGCGGCGGCGACGGTAGGCAGCGCGGGACAGTAAGCGTCAGGCAAATCGCAGAAATCGTTCTGCGGATCGATAATGAGCAAATGCTTGTGGGTGAGAGCCATGGCGTTTTCTCCCTCGTCGATAAGCGCCGGTGCGGGGCAGCACCATGGAAACCACCATAAACTAGTTAGTTGTAATTTGCAACTAAGAATAACACCAATTAAACGAATTCTATAAATACTGTTTTAAAACAGATACTTACATAATTTCATTCTATTGTGATTTAGTCTCGTTCTTACATTAAGGCCAAGGTTCGGCTACAGTACCCGAATGACGCCCATCATTTGCACCGTCGATGTTGTGTTGCTGACACTCAAACAAAGTCGCTTGTGCGTGGCCTTGCTCAAGCGTGATCATGATCCTTTTCAGGGCGTGCTCGCGCTGCCTGGCGGCTATGTGCAGGCCGAAAACGACGCCGATGCGCATCACGCGGCACTCCGAATGCTGCACGAAAAAACCGCCATCGTCTCGCCCTATCTGGAGCAACTCGCCACCTTCTCCGGGCGCGGACGCGACCCGCGCGGCTGGTCGGTATCGATTGCGTACTATGCGTTGGTGCCGCTGGAAGTCATTCAGGCCGCGAACCACCCGCAAGTGCAACTGACGCGCTGCGAGCGCATTCCGAGCTTGCCGTTCGATCACGCGCAAATCATCGAATGCGCCGTCGCGCGCGTGCGCAACAAAAGCAGCTTCTCGTCGCTGCCGGTGTATCTGTGCGGCGAATCTTTTACGCTGCCGCAGTTGCAAATAGTCTACGAGGCCGTCACCCATGAGGCCATCAACAAGGTGAGCTTCCGCCGCAAGATGGAAGAGCTCGACATGCTCGAAGCGGTGGAAGGCGAATACGAAACCGGCAAAGCCAACCGCCCTGCGCAACTGTATCGGCTCAAAGCGCGCTTTCGCGAACGGCTGGCGTTGAGTGACCGGGCGTTGAATCCGGGCTAACGCGCCGCTACTTCTTCTCTCCCGCAATCACATAAGCCCACAACGCGTCGATCTCTTCGGGCTTGAGCAATCCGTCCCACGGCGGCATGCTGTTTTTGCCTTTAGCCACAGAATTCGTGAATCGCCCCTGCTGATCCTTGGGAAAAATCATCAAATCAAACGCCCCTTCGGGATTTTTCATGCGTGAGCCATGACACGGCGAGCAGTGCCGCGCATAGGTGTCCGAACCGAGCTTGATTTGTTCCGGCGTGAAGTCTTGTGCGGCAGTTTGCGGCATCGTAGCGGCGAGCATCAGTGTACTGCCGATGTAAATTAATTTTTTCAATAAAATCATATACTTATATAAATACACTGCTTGTAAAAAATCCCACCGGCCAAAGCCAGTGGGATCAGGGTTCAACGTCTAAAAACTCAATCGATCAATGCAAACGTCCACACCGTTCCACCCGGCAGCACTTTGCCGGCGGTTTCGCGGCGCGCCGAAGTACCACCGCCCAGACCCGACAACACGGACACATACTGCTTGCCTTTGTGGGTGTAGGTGATCGGTTGAGAGTTCACGCCCGACGGCGTTTTGAACTGCCACACGATTTTGCCGGTGGCCTCATCCATCGCATAGAATTCGCCGGTCGGCACGCCGCCGAAAACCAATCCGCCCGCAGTGACCAGCGTACCCGACCAGCTTGGGAATTCCACCAGCGGCGTGCGCCACTCCGACTTGCCGGTCATCGGATTGACGGCACCGAAGTAGCCCCACGGCTCGCTCTTATTGCGCTCCTTGGTGTCGGTGGTGACGCCCACATAACGCTCACCGGGTTTATAGGCCGGGATGGTCGCGTCCAGTTGGTAGATCGCGGTTTCTTCCATCATCGACATATAGAGCCTGCCGGTGTTGGGGTTGAACGACATCGGGAACCAGTTCTTGCCGCCGGTCCAGCGCGGTTGCAGTTCAACCTTCTCGCCTGCACGCAGGCGCTTGGCGACATCGGTCTCGACCGGACGGCCGGTTTTCAGATCGACGCCGGTGGCCCAATTGGTTTTCACATACGGGTTGCCTGCGAGCACTTCGCCCGTGGCGCGATCCAGCACATACAGCAGTCCATTGCGGTCGGCGTGCATCAGCACTTTACGTTTTGCGCCGTTGATGGTGAGATCGCCCAGTACGTTTTCGTTATTGCCGTCGTAGTCGTAGGTTTCGGCGGGGGTCCACTGATAGTGCCAGGCGATTTCGCCGGTCTTCGGACGAATCGCGATCACCGAAGCAACCCACAGGTTGTCACCGGGGCGCGCTTTCCACGACCACGGGCCGCCGTTGCTGGTGCCCCAATACGAAAGATCGAGTTCCGGATCGTACGAACCCGTGATCCAGGTCGAAGCGCCGCCGCGTTTGTAGGAATCATCCTGCGGCCAGGTCGCGTAGGCTTTTTCCGACGGGTCGGGCGTGGTATGCCTGCGCCACACTTCCTTGCCGCTTTGCGCATCAAGGCCTATCACAAAGCCGCGCACACCGAATTCGCCGCCGGTCATGCCGCTCATCACAATGCCGTTCACCACGCTCGGCGCGCTGGTGATGGAATAGCCTTCTTTCCATTCGGCGATCTTGGATTTCCACAGGCCCTTGCCGGTTTTGGCGTCGATCGCATGGATGTGCGCATCCAGCGAAGGCACATACACCTTGCCGTCGAACAGCGCTAAGCCCTTGTTGTTCAGGCCGCAGCACACCACACGCGCAACTTCAGGCACCCATTCGAGATCGTAGTTCCAGAGCTGGCGGCCGGTGCCCACGTCGATCGCCACCACGCGCTTGACGTTGGCGGCATACAGCACGCCGTTATGCACCATGGGCTGGCCCTGCTCGCCGGTATCGGCATTAAGCGAAGCGCTCCACACCGGCACCAGGCGCTTGATCGTGTTTTTGTTGATCTGATCCAGCTTGCTGAAGCGCTGCTGGTGATATCCCATGCCGTAGGTCAGTACGTTGTCGGTGCTGCCGCCATTGCCGTCCCGATTCAGATCCTGCTGTGTTTGTGCTTGTGCCGCGCCGCATGCGACCGCCAAAGCCGCAGCTATCAGTAACTTTTTCATACCTGCCCCTTGTGAAATTGATAATGCCGCAACAGTATCCAACGCATGGATTCAGGAGTCAATCAGCGGCGGCGCTCCCTGTGCAATCCTGCGTCCACAATGCAGATGCTCTGTTCTGGCAAGAGGCTTCCCATCGTACAATCTACAATCGCGTTGCCGTAAAACACGTGTCGCAAAACGCAATTGATTCAAGGACATCCCATGGCCCAACTGATCCTCACCGGCGACCTCAACCTGATGAACGTCACCGACCCGACCGTGCCGTTTCGCAAAACCATCGATGAATTCAAAGCCGCGGACGTGCGCTTTTCCAACATGGAGTGCTGCCTGTATGCGCCGCCCGGCGGCCACGCGTGGGACAATGAAGGCTTTTTTGCCGCGCCCGCCCCGGCGGGCGAATCGCTGAAATACGCGGGCATCGACGCGGTGGGCATCGCCAACAATGTCAACTACGGCGAAGCGGCGATCACCGCATCCGTCGCGCGGCTGGATGAAATCGGCGTCAGGCACACTGGCGCGGGCGCTAACCGCGCCGCCGCTTACGCGCCCGTGATCATCGAAAAAAACGGCGTGCGCTACGGTTTTTTGCAACGCACCTCCGTCTACTGGCCCACTAATCACGAAGCCAGCACGCACAGCGCCGGTGTCGCCACCATCAAGGGCCACACCGCGTACCAATTGCCGCTGCACAAAACGCGACCGGAAATGCCGCCCGCCAATCGCCCCGGCATTCCGCCGGAAATTCTCACCTGGCCCGATGCCAGGCATCTGCAATTGTTCAAGGAGGATGTCGCCGCATTACGCAAACAGGTGGATATTCTCGTTGCGTCATGCCACTGGGGTCTGCACAAAGACGTGCTCGATTACATGCCGATGATTGCGCACGCGGCGGTCGATGCGGGCGCGGATATTGTCATGGGTCACGGCCCGCATTACTCACTGCCCACTGAAATTTATCAGGGCAAAACCATCCTCTACGGCCTCGGCAGCTTCTGCTTTCACACCGGCCACGGCGGGCGCAAACACGGTGACTGGCTGGGCATGATCGCGCTGGTCCATGTCGAGAAAAAAGCGGTGTCGAAAGTGGCGGTCAAGTTCGTGCGCCACAACGACCTGAACGAAACGTATTTCTGCGATCCGGCGAATGAAGGCAAAGAACTCGGCGAACTCAATAGTCGCGGGGCGAAGCTGGGGACGAAGCTGGTCGCCAGCGTACAAAATGGGATGGAACTGGAGATTGCGGCGGCGTAATACCCTGCACCCTTACGCCTTCAGGGGAGACGATCCAATGACAAGCCTTGATCACTGCTACAACATCTTTGACCTGCGCGAGGTTGCGAAGCGCCGCCTGCCCAAAGGCATCTTCGAATACGTCGACAAGGGCACCGAGGACGGGATTTCGCTCGAAGAAAACCGTGCGGCGTTTCAGCGCCTCAAACTGCACACGCGCTTTCTCAACGATTGGTCGACGCGTGACCTCGGCACCGAGATCTTCGGCCAGCGCATCAACCTGCCGTTTGGGATTGCGCCCACCGGCAGCGCGGGACTGATGTGGTATCAAGGCGAGGTGGAACTGGCGAGGGCCGCTGTCGCGGCGGGCATTCCTTTCACGCTGGCCACGGGTGCGCTAACCTCCCTCGAAGACGTCACCAAGGCCGTGCCCGATGCACGCAAATGGTTCCAGCTTTACCCGTGGGAGGACGAGGCAGGTTCCTACGAAATGGTCACGCGTGCGCGCGACCTCGGTTGGGAAGCGCTGGTCGTTACCATCGACGCCGCGCCGGGCCGCGGGCGCGAGCACAACGAGCGCAACGGCTACTCCTTTCCGTTCAGGCCCAACGTCACGGCGGCGGTAGACATGATGATGCACCCCGGCTGGATGTGGCGCGTGATGGGCCAGTACCTCGTGAACGAAGGCCTGCCTACCAACGCCAACTTTCCTGACCGCTACCGCCATACGTTACTCGACGGCAAGACGCGCACGCGTCCGAAGCCATTCACAGCGATGACCTGGGACCATATCCGGAAATTCCGCGACTTCTGGCCGCGCAAGCTCATCGTCAAAAGCATACTGAGCGCTGATCAGGCGCGCGCCGCCGTCGATGCGGGCGCCGATGCCATCGTGGTGTCGAATCACGGCGGACGCGCCTTCGACAGCGCCATAGCGACCATAGACGTGCTGCCGGAGATCGTGGACGCGGTCGGCGACCGCTGCACGGTGATACTCGACAGCGGCATCCGCCGCGGCAGCGACATCGTCAAGGCGTTGGCCCTCGGCGCTAAGATGGTGCTGGTCGGCAGGGCAACGCTTTACGGCACGGCCTGCGGCGGGCAAGCGGGCGCCGCGAGGGCAATCAAAATACTTGCAGATGAAATGGAGCGCAGCTTCGGCTACGTCGGCGCGCGGCGGGTTGCGGAAATCGGCGCGCATATCTTTGCGCGTGCCGGCGTGCAACAGTAGCGATACGCTACGATTTCTACTATTTCTACGATTTCCGCATCAATACTCGCCGCGCGTGGCGGGTGGCGAAGCGGATGGAACTGAAGAGCGCGGCGGCGTCATTTCGGCCGGTGGCCTGTTTCCGCTCCGGCTCGGCGCCGTTTTGTAGCCATCGGTAAGCGTATACAAAAACGCCACGATGTCGTCGATTTCCTCGTTCGTGAGTTGCGGGCGCTGTTGCGGGCGGCGCTGATAGGGCGGTGTGTCGACGTCAACATTGGCATGATACTGGGCCGGCAGATCGTTGAATTTTCTGCCCTCGGAAAACCACCGCGCCGGATCGGTATCGCGCGTGGCGTAGAACGCTACGGCATCGCGCAGATGGTCGAAAAAGCCGTTGTGCATGTACGGCGCGGTGATCGTAATATTGCGCAGCGTCGGCGTTTTGAACAGGCCGCAGGCTGCGGGGTCTGTCACCTGCTGCTTGATGGCCGTCACTGGCAGCTTGGCGCCGGTGATCGGCACGCGCTCGCACAACCCAAGGTCAATAAACGCCGGATCGATATTTTTCGGAATGCGCATGCTGCGTGGCAGCCCCAGCGCGCGATAACTAAAGTCCGTGAATAGCGATTTCTGCGGATCGCGTGAAGCAGCATCGACCGTGTGGCATTCCGCGCAATTGCCTTTTTGCCGTATGGTAAAAAGACTCAAGCCGCGCTGCTCCTCTTCGGTGAACTGCGCCTGCCCGCGCATCACATAATCAAATTTCGAGGTAAACGGCTGGAACACGCGCGTGCGTTCAAAGGCGGCGATCGAGGCCGCCACCGCGTCGAGCGCCGCCTCCGGATTGTCAAAAATTTTATCACCCCACACCTTGCGAAATTCGCCGACATACGCGGCTTTGGCGACCTTGGCGATCAGCGCCGGTGTATCGGCGTTATTCATTTCCACCGGGCTGAAAAACGGCTGCTTGGCCTGTTCTTCCAGCGTGTCGGCACGACCATCCCAAAAAAGACCACCCGCCGGCACGCGTTTGCCGTCCTTTTCGATACTGCCAAAGCGCGGCGCGGTGGCCAGGTACATCACGGTAGGCGCGTCGCGCGTGCCGAACTGGTCGGAGCGGCTACCCTGCGCTACCCCGATCATCGTGCTGTTGTTGCCGGTGAAGGCGCGCCGGGGGTCGTGGCACGAGGCGCACGCCGTACCGGCCGGTTCCGACAGGTTGCTGTCGAAAAACAGGCGCAGGCCGAGCCGCTCGCGCGGCGTCAGGGAAGTCTCATCAATGGCGGCGGCCAGCGAGCGAATAAACTGGTCAGGTGATTGTTCAGGTAACTCGTACTGCGCCCGCGGCGAAGGCGCGAGCAGGAAGAAAAAAATGCCCGCCATAAAAGGAATTCCCAGCGAAGGAATTCTCAGCGCGGGAATTGCCAGTGTGAGCTTGGCGAGTTTGGCAAGGCGGAGTCGGGCGCCTTGAAACAACAGGGGGGTCGATGCGCGGATCATATTCGGCACGCCATATTACTTGGCCAAGCCCATCTCGGTAAACAGCGCCTTGATATCGGCGTAATCCGTCTGCCAGTGTTTCAGGGTATCAGCGCTGTTTTTGTAGACGTTCGCCATCAGATTGCGCTCGATGTCTTTCACCCACTCCGGGTCTTTCAGCGCGCGCGCAATGGTGGCGTCCCAATACGCCGTCTGCGCCGCCGTCAAGCCCGGCGGCCCCGCCAGTCCGCGCCATAAATCCTGCGCGCTATCGATGCCGAGTTCTTTCCAGGTCGGCGCGCTGGCGAGTTCCGCATCCCAGCGGCGCGGCGCGCCTATCGCCAGCACCCGCAGCCGTCCCGCGCGCACCTGTGCGATCACCGTGGACACCGCCCCCGCGCCCGCATCGACGTGGCCGCCCATCACCGCAGTCATGCCCTCTGCCGCTGAACTGAACGCCACCGAGCGCATGCGCTTGATATCCACGCCCGCCGCTTTCATCGCATGCGCATACGAGGTGTGCGTGCCATTGCCGGGCACGGTGCCGATCGCCACCGAGTAGGCCGCCGGATTCTTGCGCATGTTATCGACGAATTCTCGCGCATCCTTGATCGGCGAATCCGCGCGCACCACCAGCGCCACATACTCCACCGCCAGTATCGCCAGCGGCGAAAAATCGGAATAGTGCTGCTTGCCGCGCCCCGCCACATGGTTGCTGATCAACGGCTGCGCCACAATTTGCAGCAAGTGCGCGTCCCCCTTGTGCTGCGACATATACGCCAGCGCCACCGCGCCGCCACCGCCGGGCTTGTTCGACACCGACGAGGTTTGCTCGAACAATTTGCGCTCCTGAAAAATGCGCTGCAACAGCCGCCCCTGCCGATCCTGCGGGCCGCCGGGCGTGGTGCCGACGAGAATTTCCACCGGCTTTTCGGGCTTCCAGGTTTGCGCGTGGGCAGCGGAAAGCGTAAACACTGACATCGACGTAGCACACACCATGAACAATTTATTCAATAAAAACATATAGTTATACCGCCCTCTTTTAAATGCCGCCCGGCTCGTCTTTGGGATATCGCAAATTGCGCGCCGGATACACTTTGCCCGGATGCTGTTTCAATGCCTCCTCGTCAACATCGACACCCAAGCCCGGCGCGGTGGGCAAATCAATGTAACCGTTTTTCGGCTTTAACTGGTTCGGCGAAATCTTGTCGACAAAATCCACGAACGGCAAAAAGTATTCGGTAATGATGAAGTTCGGCATCGTCGCCGACGCATGCACGGTGGAAGCCAGCGCCACCAGTGTGGAGTTGTAATTGTGCGGCGACATCGCCACCAGAAACGATTCCGCCATCGCGGCAATTTCTTTCAGTTCGAGAATCCCGCCGCAGCACGCGACATCCGCGTTCAAAATATCGGCCGAACGTTTTTCCAGCAGCGGACGAAAACCGGTCTTGGTATACGTGGCTTCGCCGATCACCATCGGCACGCCAATCTCGCGGCGTATCTGCGCCAGCTCATCGGGAAACTCCGCCTGGCAGGATTCTTCCATCCAGTACAGATCAAACTCGGCGAGTTGTTTATCGAGGCGGATCGCATGCATGGGCGCCAGGCGCCGGTGCTGCTCAATCAGAATATCCACATCCGGCCCCACGGCGTCGCGCACGGCTTTCACCACGCTCACTGCGCGCCGCTCGTGCTCCTTGGGAACCCAGGTGCGCCACGGCGCGGGCAGCGGATCGAATTTCATCGCGGTGAATCCCATTTTCACCACCTTCTCCGCCGCGCGCGCGTAGTCGTCGGGCTGCTTCATGCCATAGCTCCAGCCGTTGGCGTAGACGCGGATTTTTTCGCGCACTTTGCCGCCAAGCAGGTTGTACACCGGCTGCTGGCACGCCTTGCCGACGATATCCCACATCGCCTGTTCGATGCCGCTGATCGCGCAGAACAATTCCACCGAACCGCGTCGCGCGGCGTAATCATCAAATGCAAATTGCGTGAAGTGTTTAATGTCGAACGGACTGCGCCCCACCATATAAGGCCCCAGCGCGTTAAGCTGCGCCGTCACCGCGGTGTCGCGATCATATTGTGAATACGCCTCACCCCAGCCGTGGATACCGGCATCCGTTTCGACCTTCACAAAAATCAGGTTTTTGCGCCAGCCGGGATGGACGGTGTAACTTTTGACGGCAGTGATTTTCATAGCGCTAGCCTTGAGGACGGGAATGCAGGGGCTTTGAATCTATGTGCGTGACTTCGCAGTGTCAAGTAAGCCCGCTATACTTCGGCTTCTTCGGCCTCCGCTATTGAACCGATCCAGAATCTGAACCAACCCATCCATCCAAGGAGAGTGTGCCATGACCGATTCCACAATCAACGGCGTATTACCGCAAGTCCCGTCGCTGGGCGAAGTCGTCAAACAGCTATTACCGCAGGGCTGGGCAAAACTGGTGCAGCCGATCGCAGCCTCAACCATTACCACCGACACACAGGGTCTGGTGGCGGGCGAAGTGCATCTGAACACCATGACCGGCGCCGTGCCCGCGTATCGCGCACACCCCAGCAAAGACGGCAAATACCCGGTCGTACTGGTGATCCAGGAAATTTTCGGCGTGCATGAACACATCAAAGACGTGTGCCGCCGCCTCGCCAAGGCCGGCTACTTTGCCATCGCGGTGGATCATTATCACCGCCACGGCGATGTCACCCAGATGACCGATAACCAGGAAATTTTCGCCAAGGTGGTGAACCACGTGCCCGACAGCCAGGTGATGTCCGATCTCGACACCGCCGTGGTATTCGCGGGCGTCAGCGGCAAAGGCGACACCTCCAAACTCGCCGTCACCGGCTTCTGCTGGGGCGGTCGCATCACCTGGACGTATTGCCTGCACAACCCGAAAGTCAACGCCGGTGTGGCATGGTATGGCCGCCTGGTAGCGCCGGGCAAAGCGCCGCTGCAACCGGTATATCCCGTTGAATTCGCCGCCACCCTCAAAGTGCCCGTGCTGGGTTTATATGGCGCGGAAGACGCCGGCATTCCGGTAGCGCATGTAGAACAAATGCGTGAAGCGTTGAAGGCTGCGGGCAACACGGTGAGCAACATCGTGCTGTATGACGGCGCACCGCACGCGTTCTATGCGGATTATCGTCCGAGCTATCGTAAAGAGGCCGCGGATGACGGGTTCAAGCGGATGGTGGCCTGGTTTAAACAGTACGGCGTGGCTTGATGCATGTGTGTTTGTGATGGGTTACGGCCATTGGCCAGTACCCATCCTACGAATATTTTCGCGGGCATAACCAACACAATTTCCGTAGGATGGGTGGAGCGCAGCGTAACCCATCACAAACCCGTTTCACGCGCCTTCAGGTTCAACAACTGGCCAATTTTTTCGGATGCTTTTAAGCCAGTGCCCGTCAACACCAGCACCGTACTTTCTGAAGGCTTGATCCCACCGCTCGACAGCAACTGCGTCAACCCCGCACCCGCCGCAGCGGATGTCGGCTCCACATAAAGCCCTTTGCACGCGAGTGTGCCGAGCGCAGCGACAATCTCATCTTCCGTCACCGCGACAATACTACCGCCGGAATCACGCACGGCGCATAGCGCTTCGGCCACGCGTGTGGGTTTGGATGAGGCGATGCCCTCCGCGATTGTGGGGGTAACATCAGTCGGCACGAGTTGCTCGACACCGGCTTTGAACGCGTTGAAATACGGCGCGCAGTTCGCCGCCTGCACACCGAAGATGCGCGGCATTTTGGTGATCTCGCCGTTGCGTAACAGTTCGCTGAAACCAATCGCGCAACCCGCGACATTGCTGCCGTAACCCAGCGGCACGATCACGTTGTCGGGCGCTTTGAAGCCGAGCTGTTCCCACAATTCATACGCCAGCGTCTTGGTACCCTCGGCAAAAAACGGCTGCCAGTTGTGGCTGGCGTAAAAAATTTCTTTGCTCATGCGCAACGCGGTATCGGCGACATCCTGCCGCGTGCCGCGTATAGTCACCACGTCCGCGCCGCACGCCGCGATCTGCGCAATTTTTGGATACGATGCCGTTTCGGGCACGAGTATGCGGCAGCGCATGCCTGCTGCTGCGGCGTAAGCCGACAACGACGCACCGGCGTTGCCCGATGAATCTTCAAGCACGTGGTCAAGACCGCAACTTTTCAGGTAACTCACCATCACCGTCATGCCGCGATCCTTGAACGAACCCGTCGGCATCATGAATTCGAGCTTGAACATTATCGGCGCGCCGTTCCAATCGCCGCACGTCAATGGCGTCCAGCCTTCGCCCATGGTCACCGCGTGCCGGTCGTCAACGCTGATGGCTTTGGCGTAGCGCCACACCGAATAGCGCGAGGTTTCGATGTCGCTGCGCCTCAATCCCGCGCCCGGCGTGAGATTAAGATAGCCGCCACTGTCGGAACACCAGCGAGCGGTATCAATTGGGTACGTCTCACCAGTTGCAGGGTCTATATAATTCATAATAAAAACAAATAGTTACGTTATTTCTGTAGAAACGCCTTACTCAACGCCAGCACGTGATTCACATCATCCCTATTGTTATACGCATGCAACGAAAACCGCAGCAGGCCGCGACGTATCGACAGCTTCACCTGGTTGTCGCACAGAAATTTGTAGAGCCCGTTGAAACGCGCATCGTCGCTGCCGTAATGATTGGCACTCATATTACCGATGGTGACAATGCCCGCCATATGCGGCCCCGGCTTGCCACCCGCCACCGGCACGCCCATGTCGAGATAGCCCTGCGCCAGTACATGCGCCAGGCCTGTCACATGTTTTTCAATTCGTGGCGTGCCAAGTTCCAGCAACTGCTGCATCGAAGCGTCCACCGCCGCCGTCGCCGCAAAATTGTAATTGCCCAGATCAAAGCGCCGCGCGCCTTCGGCCAGCTTGAACGACAGGTCACCCATCGCCGCTTCATGCGCGTCACCTAAATCGACGCCAAAGCGCGCGAGGTACGCCGGATGCATCTTGTCGGCCCATTCACGCCGCAGATACAAAAAGCCCATGCCATACAGCCCGAGCAAACCCTTTTGCGTGGATACCGCCAGCGCATCGATATTCGACTGCTTCACGTCGGTATGCAGCTTGCCCGCCGACTGCGCTGCATCCACCAGGAACAACACACCGCGTTCTCGGCAGGCGCGGCCCAGCGTATCGATGTCGGTGCGAAAACCCGGCGCAAACGTCACCGTGGATACCGTGGCGCAGCGTGTACGCTCGTCCATTTTGTCGATTAGGTCTTCAACCGCGATGTGATTGTTCCGCGGCTTGACCATGCGCACTTCGACGCCAAAGCGTTGCAGATTCAGCCACACATACACGTTGTTGGGATGCTCCAGCTCCGGGCACAGCACCACGTTGTCACCGGCTTTCCAGTCGATGCCAGTGGCCACCATATTCAGCCCTTCGGAAATATTCTTGGTGTAGGTGATCTCCGCCGGCTCGGCATTTATCAGTTG